>NZ_JADFUE010000079.1:0-26531 GCF_054967145.1 Bradyrhizobium sp. UFLA06-24 | reverse complement strand
ATCCAGGACCGTCCCCATGAGCTCTCCCCGGCCTTTCTGGCCGTCTTTTTTCCATCTGTATCATGGTCGAAACCTGTTGCAATTCGGTTCATGGCTCTGTGAGTTCAAGCACGATTGATTCACCATGATGGTTGCTGCGCAACATCAGATGCGGCAAGGTTCGCCGGCTGTTCCCGTCGCCCGCAAGTTTCCGGAAACCATGACATGACAATCACGCGCCGCAGCTTCCTATCGGCGTCGGCGGCCTTTGCGGCCGCGCCGGTTCTGCGCGCAACGGCTGCGCCGCTGCCGCGCGAGGCTGACATTGTCGTGATCGGTGCGGGTGCGGCCGGCATCGCTGCGGCGCGGCGTATCGTGGCGGCCAACCGCAAGGTGATCGTGGTGGAGGCGTCGTCGCAGATCGGCGGGCGCTGCATCACTGACGTCGCCACCTTCGACGTGCCGTTCGATCGCGGCGCGCGCTGGATGCACAATCCCGACACCAACCCGATGATCCGGCTCGCCCGCAATGCCGGGCTCGATGTTTCGCCGGCGCCGTCGGGTCAGAAGATGCGCATCGGCCGCCGCAATGCGCGTGCTGGCGAGACCGAGGAGTTTCTGGCGGCGCTGGTGCGCGCCAACAGGGCCATCGACGAGGCCGCGCGCGGCAAGCTCGATACGTCCTGCGCCTCGGCCTTGCCGAAGGACCTCGGCGATTGGGCCGGCGCCGCGGAGTTCGTGCTCGGCGCGAGCTTTGCCGGCAAGGACCTGAAGGAGCTGTCCGCGATCGACAAGGCGCGCGCCCAGGACCGTAATGCCGCGATCGCCTGCCGCCAGGGTCTGGGCACCCTGATCGCGAGGCTCGGCGAGCAGGTGCCGGTCGCGTTCGCGACACCGGCCAACCGGATTCTCTGGACCAATCGCGACGTCAGCGTGGAGACGCAGGCCGGAAAGATCGTCGCGCGTGCGGCCATCATCACGGTCTCGACCAATGTGCTCGAGAGCGGCGCGATCAAGTTCGCGCCCGACATCCCCAAGCGCACCTTGGATGCGGCGTCCAAGCTCACGCTCGGCAGTTACGATCACATCGTGCTGCAGCTCCCGGGCAATCCGCTCGGCCTCTCGCGCGACGACGTCCTGATCGAGCAGAGCAACTCGACCCGCACCGCGCTGATGATCGCCAATATCGGTGGTTCCTCGCTGTGTTCGATCGACGTCGGCGGCTCCTTCGGGCGCGATCTCTCCGAGCAGGGCGAGAAGGCGATGACGGCCTTCGCCAGGGAATGGATCACGAAGCTGTTCGGCAGCGAGGCCGCGGCCGCCGTGCAGAAGACCGCCGCGACGCGCTGGAACGCCTCGCCCTATGTGATGGGCGCAATGTCGGCGGCCGCGCCCGGCGGCCAGCTCTCGCGAAAGGTTTTGGCCGAGCCGATCGGCAACATGTTCCTCGCAGGCGAAGCCACGCATGATTCGTTGTGGGGCACCGTCGATGGTGCCTGGGACAGCGGTGAGCGCGCCGCCGACGCCGCGCTGCGCAAGATCGGTGCGCTGAAGGACGAGCCCGCCGAGGTGCCGACGCAATCGACGAAGAAGCGCCGCGCGCCCCGGCGGTAGAGGCAGTCTACCGCAACACCCCGTCCAGCACCGGCAGCCCGGTGATGACAGCGATTGCAATCAGGGCGTAGCAGATCCTGCGGAAGATGGTTTCGCTGGCGCGGCCGAACAGCGACGCGCCGAAGGCGACGCCGAGCGCATAGACCGGGCCGACGATCAGCGACAGCACCAGCGACTCGCGCGAGATCAGGCCTGAAGTGGCGTAACTGATCATCGAGAAGAAATCCGAGGCGCCGAAAAACAAGACGATGTTGGCGCGCGCGACGATCGGTGCGATCGGGCGGCCGAGCCAGTAGCCGACGATCGGCGGCCCGCCGGTCTGCGCCAGCCCGCTGCAGAAGCCGGAGAGGCCGCCGATGCCGACCGAGAGCCAGGCATGGTCCTTGCCGCGATAGCGCCAGCCGGACAGCAGCAGAAGCAGGAGCGCTGCGACGAAGCCGGAGATGATCCAGCGCGTGGTGACGGGTTCGAGCACGCTGAGGAAATAGGTGCCGAGCGGCACGCCGACCAGCGCGCCGAGCACGATCACCGCAGTTGCCCTGCGGTCTGCCTTGCGCCACGCGTCGGGCAGCAATGGTGCGGCGGACACGAAATCGATGACGAGGAGCAGCGCTGCGACAAGTCGCGGCGCCGCGACGCTGCTCGCCAGCGGCATGAAGATCAGCGCCGCGCCGAAGCCGGAAAAGCCGCGTGCGGTGCCGGAAACGAAAGCGATGGCGCAGAGCGCCATCGCAATGGTGAGGCTGACGTCCTTGGGGAGGAAATCCGCAAAGCTCATGCTTTATTTCTGGAGCATGATGTTGTCCGAAAACCGCGTCCCACTTTTCGACATCATCCCCGCAGCGTGCCGCCGGTCTTCTTCGCGACCTCAGCCACGATCTTCGCGGCGACGGCGTCGATCTCCTGATCGGTCAGCGTCTTCTCGCGCGGCTGCAGCGTCACCGCGATCGCGATCGACTTCCTGCCGTCGTCGATGCCCTTGCCCTCGTAGACGTCGAACACGTTGACGCCGGTGATCAGCTTTTTGTCGACGCTCTGCGCCGCGCGCACGATGTCTGCCGCCTTCACGGCACGATCGACGATGAAGGCGAAGTCGCGCGAGACGGGCTGGAACGCCGAGAGTTCGATCAGCGGTTTGGCGCGGGTGGGCTTCTTCTTCGCCTCGGGGATGCGGTCGAGCGTCACCTCGAACACGACGAGCGGGCCGTCGGCGCCGAGCGCCTCCAGCGCATGCGGATGCATCTCGCCGAAAGTGCCGAGCACGTTCTGTGGCCCGATCTGGATCGTGCCGGAGCGGCCGGGATGCAGCCAGGCGGGACCGCCGGCGACGATCTGCAGCGCCTGCATCGGCGCGCCGGCGGCAGCCAACACCGCGAGCGCGTCGGCCTTGGCGTCGAACACGTCGGCCTGATCCGAGCCCGACCAGTGCCGTCCCACGCCTTCCGACGAGGCAAGCCCGCGACGCACGCCGCTCGCGGCCATGAACTGGTCCTGCGGCCGATCGCCCCGGAACACCTGCCCGACCTCGAACAGCGCGACATCGCCATAGCCGCGATCGGCATTGGCCTGGGCGGCCGCGACCAGGCCCGGCAACAGGCTCGGCCGCATGTCGGAGAGATCGGCCGCGATCGGGTTGGCCACTTCGAGCTCGCGCTGGCCGCCGCCGAACAGCTTTGCCGCAGAGTTGGTGATGAACGACCAGGTCACCGCTTCGGTCATGCCGCGGCTCGCGAGCGCGCGCCGGGCCCGGCGGGTCCGAAGCTGCAGCGGCGTCAGCACCGGTTTGCGCGCATCCTCGCCGCGTTCGAACGGCGTCATCGGCACCTTGTCGACGCCGTAGATCCGCACGACCTCCTCGACGATGTCGGCCTTGCCATGCACGTCGGAACGCCAGGACGGCACCGCGACCTTCACGACGGGGCCGGGGCCCGCCATCATGAAGCCGAGATGGGTCAGGATGCGCTTCATCTCAGGCATCGGCACCTCGATGCCGGAGAGACGCTTCACCTCGGTCACCGGGAATTCGATCAGGCGGTCGTCGCCGAAGGCCTTGCCGACCACGACGTTCTCCGACGGCGTGCCGCCGCACATCTCCATCACCAGCTTGGTCGCGAGCTCCAGCCCCGGTACCATGAAGGCCGGATCGACGCCGCGCTCGAACCGATAGCGTGCGTCCGAATTGATGCCGAGCTTGCGGCCGGTCTGGGCGATGTTGATCTCGTTCCACAGCGCCGATTCGATCAGCACGTCGGTCGTGTTCTCGTCGCAGCCCGAGGCTTCGCCGCCCATGATGCCGGCGAGCGATTCGACGCCGTGCTCGTCGGCGATGACGCAGATCGAGGGATCAAGATTGTAGGTGCGGCCATCGAGCGCGAGCAGGCTCTCGCCCTCGCGGCCGCGGCGCACGACCAGATTGCCCTTCACCTTCTTGGCGTCGAACACGTGCAGCGGGCGCGCGCGGTCGTAGGTCATGAAGTTGGTGATGTCGACCAGCGCATTGATCGGGCGCAGGCCGATCGCGGTCAGCCGCTTCTGCAGCCATTCCGGCGACGGACCATTCTTGACGCCGCGCACGAGGCGCAGCGCGAAGCCCGGACACAGCGTGGCGTCCTCGACCGTGACCTTCACGGGGCAGGGGAATTCGCCCTTGATCGGCTTGATGCCGGGATCCCTGAACTTGCCCATGTCGGCCGCGGCAAGATCGCGCGCGATGCCGTGCACGCCGGTGCAGTCCTGCCGGTTCGGCGTCAGATTGATCTCGATCACGGGATCGCCGAGCCCGGCCCATTCGGCGTAACCAGCGCCGACGGGCGCGTCCGCCGGCAATTCCATGATGCCGTCATGATCGTTGGAGATCTGCAATTCGGCCGCCGAGCACAGCATGCCGCGGCTCTCGACGCCGCGGATCGTGCCGATGCCGAGCGTGATGTCCTTGCCGGGAATGTAGGTGCCGGGTGGCGAGAACACGCTGACCAGCCCGGCGCGCGCATTCGGCGCCCCGCACACGACCTGCACCGGCGCAGCCCCGTTGCCGGTCTCGACCATGCAGACACGCAGGCGATCCGCATTCGGATGCTGCTCGGCCGAGATCACCTTCGCAATGGTGAAGGGCTTGAGCGCCTTCGCCTTGTCCTCGATGTTCTCGACCTCGAGCCCGATCATGGTGAGCTTGTCGGCGAGCTTTTCCAGCGGCTCGTCGGTGTCGAGATGGTCCTTCAGCCAGGAGAGGGTGAATTTCATGGCTGTCTGCCTCGGCTCTTGTCGGTTGAGTTGCTTTGGTCGGTGTCAGCGTTCCCTCCCCCCTTGTGGGGGAGGGCCAGGGAGGGGGGTGAGCCGCGGGCCGCGGCGGAAGCGGCTTGGCGGATCGCTTCAACAACTCCCTCGAGGTTCGACATCACCTGCTCATTGGTGAAAGGCAGTACGTGAAAACCCTCGGCGGCAAAGAATGCGTCGCGGCGCTGATCTGCCTTTTGTCGCTCTTCAAAGTCGTGCGACTCGCCATCAAGCTCGATAATGAGCTTCGAGGAAAAGCAGACGAAGTCGACAACGTAGTTTCCGATCGGTGTTTGGCGACGGATGCCAAGACCGTCGATTCGATTGGCTTTCAGATAGCGCCACAGCAGTGTTTCAGCGCGCGTCATCGTCCGGCGAAGTTGCCTCGCCCGGCTGCGCTGACGTTCGCTCACAACTGCGTGCGGCATCCGCGGCTACCCCCCTCCCTGACCCTCCCCCATAAGGGGGGAGGGAACGGAGAGAGTCTTTGCAGAGATGCCGCCAGCGCAACTCATCACGCGCTCAGCCCTCCGGCCAGCGTCGGCACCTCGAGCGGCTTGAAGCCGTAATGGCTCAGCCAGCGGACGTCGCTGTCGAACAGCTGGCGCAGGTCGGCGATGCCGTATTTCAGCATGGCGATGCGGTCGATGCCCATGCCCCAGGCAAAACCCTGGTACTCGTCGGGATCGATGCCGCAGGCGCGCAGCACGTTCGGGTGCACCATGCCGCAGCCCAAGATCTCCAGCCAGTCCTCGCCTTCGCCGAAGCGGATCTCGCCCTTGTCGCGGCGGCACTGGATGTCGACTTCCAGCGACGGCTCGGTGAACGGGAAGAAGGACGGACGGAAGCGCATGTTGATGTGGTCGACCTCGAAGAACGCCTTGCAGAACTCGTGCAGGATCCATTTGAGGTGGCCAAGATGCGAATGCTTGTCGATCACCAGCCCTTCGACCTGGTGGAATTGCGGTGTGTGGGTCGCATCCGAATCGATGCGGTAGGTGCGGCCCGGGCAGATCACGCGGATCGGCGGCTTCTGGCTGAGCATGGTGCGCACCTGCACCGGCGAGGTGTGGGTCCGCAGCAGCATGCGCGAGCCGTCCTCTTTCGGATGGAAGAAGAACGTGTCGTGCATCTCGCGCGCCGGATGACCTTCCGGGAAGTTCAGCTTGGTGAAGTTGTAATCGTCGGTCTCGATATCGGGGCCTTCGGCGACCGAGAATCCCATGTCGGCGAAGATCGTGGTCAGCTCGTCCCAGACCTGGCTGAGCGGATGGATGCGGCCGGCTTCGGCCTGCGCATCGCGCAGCGGCAGGGTGACGTCGACGGTCTCGGACGCGAGCCGCGCATCGAGCGCCGCGGACTTCAGCACGTCGCGGCGAGCGGCGAGCGCCCCGGTCACCTTGTCCTTGGCCTGGTTGATTGCCGCGCCCTGTGTCTTGCGTTCGTCGGGCGACATCTTGCCGAGCGTGGCCAGCAGCGCCGAGATCGAGCCCTTCTTGCCGAGGGCAGCGACGCGCACCGCTTCGAGCGCGGCTTCATCGCCGGCGGCGGCGATCTGGTCGAGGATGGATGTTTCGAGCGTTGCGAGGTCGGACACAGTCAAATCCTTAGCTTCAAATTCGGCTGGGTTGTCGCCGCCGGAAGGGCGTAACGTCAAGCAAAAAGCCGGTCATTTGAGCCTCTGGGCGGCTGGATTGAACCTCGCGCGGGGGCCCGGCACCAAGACAGGATACGAGGAGACCCTTGCGATGCTTTCGAAATGCTGTCTGGCCGTCCTGGCTGTTGGTCTGTCGGTGGCCGGCACTCCGGCGCGTGCCATGGTCTGCATGGACAAATCCATGACGCTGGACGAGGTCGCGGACACCATCAGCAGCCAGAAGAGCTGCGAAAGCGCGATGAAGGTCTTCAAGGATTGCGAGTTGACCGCGAGCGGTGACGTCGAGCTCGGCGCCGCCGTCGAAAAGAAATGCGAGGCCGACTTCAAGCCCGGCCTCAACGCGTCGCAGAACCAGGCCTACAAGCGCGAGATGCACGCGTGCGACATCAAGTACCGGAACAAGTCCGGCACCATGTATCTCTCGTTCACGGCATTCTGCCGGGCGGAGGTCGCCCAGCGTTACTCCGAGCGCGCGCTGAAGGCTGCGGGCCAGAAGGCCCGCTAGCACCGGCCTTAGGCTGCGAGGGCGGCTTTGGCCTTCTCGGCGATCGCCTGGAACGCCGCGGGCTCGCTGATCGCGAGATCCGACAGCACCTTGCGGTCCACGGTGATGCCGGACTTGGCCATGCCGTCGATAAATCGGCTGTAGGTCAGGCCGAACGGACGGACGGCCGCGTTGATGCGCTGAATCCAGAGTGCCCGGAAGGTGCGCTTCTTACGCTTGCGGTCGCGGAAGGCGTATTGCTGGGCCTTCTCCACGGCCGGCTTGGCGGCGCGGATGGTGTTCTTGCGGCGGCCGTAGAAGCCCTTGGCGGCCTTGTAGACTTTCTTGTGCTTGGCGTGGGCGGTCACACCGCGTTTGACGCGAGACATGACAAAAATCCTTCGAAAGATGACCTAGGTTTCGGATCGCCGCGGATGGCGCGGCGGAGATGGCAATGATCGTGAACGCGATCAGGCGTTCGGCAAGAAGTATTTCTTGACGTTGTCGCCGTCGGTCTTGAACAGCACCGCGGTACCGCGCAGCTGACGGATCTGCTTCTTCGTTCGCTTGATCATGCCGTGACGCTTGCCGCGATGGGCGAACATCACTTTGCCGGTGGCAGTCACCTTGAAGCGCTTTTTAGCGCCCGATTTGGTCTTCAGCTTGGGCATTTGGCTCTCCTCATGGCCACAGAACTCCGCCCGCGAAGGCGGCATGGCCGTCAAAAATGCTCGTTAGAGCGTTGATTGTGCTCAGGTTTTGCGAACAAGCGCGAAAACCCGCACGAAACACCGCCACGGCAGCCCTTAATCAGCCGGGCGATGAAGGCCGGGCTTATGACAGAGAACGGGCCGGAAGGCAACGATGAACCGCCGGAACCCGCTCGCCGACTATTGGGGGTTGCCACCTCATCGTTCACGCCGTCCCGTCCGGAGCAGGACCAAAATGGCCCATTTTTCCCAATCGATTTCGTCTGGTTTGACCCGTCCGCGCCACCTTGCGCTGTTCGCCGTGCTTGCAGCGATCGCTGTCCCCTCGACCGCCGATGCCCGCATCGGCGGCTATGACGGCGTCTGGAATGTCACCTTCGCCACCACGCGCGGGAATTGCAGCTCGGGCTACAGCGTCCCCTTCACCGTCACAGGCAGCCGGGTGTCGTCCGCCGGCGGCGGCCGGGTCTCGGGCAAGGTCAATCGCGGTGGCGCTGTCGCGGTGCAGGTGTCGGTCGGCGCCTCCCACGCCAGCGGCGGCGGCCGGCTCGGCGGCGCAGCGGGTGCCGGTTCCTGGAGGGGCGTCATCTCCGGCGATCAATGCAGCGGCACCTGGCAGGCGACGCGAACCTGAAGCACAAACGGCCCGCCGGATGATCCGGACGGGCCGTTGAATTCTCAAGTCCTGAACAGCTGCGCTCAGCGCGGCGCCAATACCATCACGACCTGGCGGCCCTCGAACCGGGCGTCCTGCTCGACCTTGGCGAGTTCGGCGACGTCGGTCTTGATCTTGTCCAGCAACTTGGTGCCGATCTCCTGGTGCGCCATTTCGCGGCCGCGATAGCGCAGGGTGATCTTGACCTTGTCGCCCTCTTCGAAGAACCGCAGCATCGCGCGCATCTTCACGTCATAATCGTGATCGTCGATCATCGGGCGGAGCTTGATCTCCTTGATCTCGACCGTCTTCTGACGCTTGCGGGCTTCCGCGGCCTTCTTCTGGGCGGAATACTTATACTTCCCGTAGTCCATGATCTTGCAGACGGGAGGGCTGACATTTGGTGAGATCTCGACCAGATCCATGCCGGCTTCCTGGGCCATCTTGATGGCAAGCATGGTCTCGACGGTGCCTTTGTTCTCACCGGCAGCGTCGATCAGCTGGATCTGCGCATTGCGAATATCATCATTGATGCGCGGCCCGTCTTTGGCGGCAGGGGCCGGGGCTCTATTGGGACGGCGAATGGGTGGTTCTCCAAAGTTGTGAAAGGAAGCGGCTATTTTGAAGGAAGATGCTGATGCCGGCAAGCAAGTCGCCCCTGCGAGGAGCGAAAAACCTTCAAATGCGAGGCATTTTGGCCACGCCTATCGGCACGGTGCTCGACATAGACACCTTGCCCCTGTTCCGCAAGCGTCCCAAAGGGTCAATACCAAGATAGGGTTGCCCTGCGGGACGTATCCCAATGTGCTCTCAAGCCCTCAAACCCCACAGCCAGAGTAAACGTTCCATGACCGCAGCAATTCCCGATGCCGTGCTCGACTTCATCGACGTTGGCGAGGGTCCGTCAGCGCGCAGGATCGCGGTGCGCCATCGCGCCGGAAAGGAGCCCGGCCAAGGTCCCGGACTCGTCTGGCTCGGCGGCTTCAAATCGGACATGCAGGGCGGCAAGGCGGTGGCGCTGGATGGCTGGGCCGCAGAGCACGGCCGTGCCGTGGTCCGGTTCGACTATTCCGGCCACGGCGAATCCAGCGGCGAGTTCGCCGACGGAACCATCGGGGGCTGGCTCGAGGACAGCGTGGCGGTGTTCGAGCGCTTCTGTACCGGTCCGCAAGTGCTGATCGGCTCCTCCATGGGCGGCTGGATGGCGCTGCTGCTCGCGCGCGAGATCAAGAAGCGTGCGGGGAAAGCATCGCTCGCGGGCCTCGTGCTGATCGCGCCGGCGCCGGACTTCACCGAAGAGCTGATGTGGAAGAAGTTTTCGCCCGAGGTGAAGAAGGAGATCGAGACCAGGGGCTTCTGGCTCAGGCCCTCCGAATATGGCGACGGCACGCCCTATCCGATCACGCGCCGGCTGATCGAGGAGGGACGCAATCATCTCGTGCTCGGCAGCGCCATCGATCTCGGTTGCCCCGTCCGCATCCTGCAAGGCGCGCAGGATCCCGATGTGCCGTGGCAGCACGCCTTCGCGCTGACGCATCGTTTGCCGGCCGATGATGTCGTGCTCACCATGATCCAGGACGGCGATCACCGGCTGTCCCGCCCGCAGGACATCGCGCGCATTCTTGCCGCGGTGGCGGAGATCGGGTGAAGTATTGCCAACTACTTGGTGTCATCGCCCGCGAAGGCGGGCGATCCAGTACGCCGAGGCTGTTGTGGTTCGATCGATAGGCCGCGTCGTACTGGATGCCCCGCTTCCGCGGGGCATGACCAAGAAGCCGGGAGAACAGCCAATGAGCGTCACCACCCTGCTGCGCGCCTTCTGCGACGCCGTCGAGCAGCGCAACGGCCGCGCCTTCGCCGAGCTCTTCACCGAGGACGGCGTCTATCACGATGTCTTCTACGGCGCCTTCGCAGGCCGCGAGAACATCGCCGGCATGATCGACGACTGGTTCTATCGCACGGCGACGGATTTCCGCTGGGACATGCATGATCCCGTCACCGACGGCACCACGCTCTATGCGCGCTACACCTTCAGCTATCGCTCGACTTTGCCGGAAGCTGCCGGTGCGCGTGCGATGTTCGAGGGCGTGGCGATCATGACGCTGCGTGACGGCAAGATCGCCAGCTACCACGAGGTCGCCAACACCGCGCCGGCGTTCGTCGATCTGAAATTCGCGCCTGAAAGGATCGCGAAGATCGTCGCCAAGCAGGGTGCGGAGCTGAAGGCGCGAGACGAGATGAAGCGGCATCTCACCTAGCCGTCATTCCGGGCTCGCGCCAAATGGCGCGCCCCGGAATGACGAAAAACTACCGCTTCGATGGATTCGCCATCGGCCTGCGCTGCGCCAGTGCGGCGACTGTGGCTGTGCCGATCGGGCCCTGCTCGTCGTAGAGCCAGCATTCGCCGATCGCCACGCCGTCGGTGGCCTGGTGATTCACCACGTCGAAGCCGATCCAGTTCGTCACCGGCAGACGGTGCAGATAGATCGTCACGTCGCTGTTGATGTAGCCGAGCCCCTTGTCGCCGGCATTGGCGAAAGGGCTCGCGAAGTCGGCACCAACAGCGACATGGACGAACGGCGTCATCGGCGCGCCGGCAACGAGCTCGCGCACCTCGCTCATCCACAGCCGGCGCGGGCCGAGCGAGCCCATATGGCCGACGATGGGGCGCGTCGTCCATTTGCCGTTCATGCCGAGCCTGGGGTCGGTGGGCTTCGGAATGTCAGCCGGTTTCGGCACGTCCCAATTCGGCGGTGACCAGACATTGCCGTCAGGATTCTGCGTCTTGCGCAACAGCTGGCACGAAGCGCGCGCCATGCTGACGCCGCCGGAGAGGAACTCCGCCTCCACCACGCGAATGCGCAGGCCGTCGCGCACGAGCCGCGTCGTCACGTGAATCGGCTTGTCGATCGTCGGCAGCCGAAACATGTCGACGGTCAATCGCGCCGGCACGAATTCGGGGCCGGAATGGCGCTCCTCGATGGCGAAGCCGAGCAGGCCGACGATGACACGACCGTGCAGCGATTTCGGATCCCAGGGACCGTTGGCGACTTCCGTCGGATGGAATGTGTTGCCGTCGCGGGTGAAGAAAGGCATGTTTGTCATGCGTGCGACTTTGCGGGAATGGGGGCGGAAATCAAGAGTGGCGAGATGCGAGCGCGTGGCCACAACAACAGTGTCATCGCCCGCGAAGGCGGGCGATCCAGTACTCCGAGGCCGCAGTGATGGACCCGAGGGGCCGCGGCGTACTGGATTCCCCGCTTTCGCGGGGAATGACACCGAGGGTCAGGAAGCGGCTCGCCACTCCTCACGCACGCTCTCGTCAGACTCTCTGTCTAACGCCGCAACCCTCATCGCCGCGAACACATCCCGCCCAACCAACTGCGCCAACGCCCACACGGCCGCCCCACGCACCAGCGGGCTCGCATCGTCGAGCAATCGCCGCGCCTCCTGTGCCAGTGCCGCATCACCTGAGTTGCCGATCGCAATCAGCACGTTACGCAAGAAGCGATCGCGGCCGATGCGCTTCACCGGCGACTTCGTAAACAGCGCGCGAAACGCGGCATCGTCGAGCCGCGAAAGCTCGGCAAGACCAGGCGCGCGCAGTTCATCACGCGCGGCGAGCTTGGCCTCACGGCCCTCCTGCGCAAACTTGTTCCAGGGACACGCCGCAAGACAATCGTCGCAGCCATAGATACGGTTGCCGATGGCTTGGCGAAACTCGTGCGGGATCTGGCCCTTGTTCTCGATGGTGAGATACGAGATGCAGCGCCGCGCATCGAGCTTGTAAGCAGCAGGGAATGCCGCGGTCGGGCAGATGTCGAGACAGGCCCGGCACGAGCCGCAATGATCGATCTCGGCGCGGTCGCGCGGCAACTCGAGTGTGGTGTAGATCGCGCCGAGAAACAGCCAGGAGCCGAATTCGCGCGAGACCAGATTGGTGTGCTTGCCCTGCCAGCCCAGATGTGCGGCCTGCGCGAGCGGCTTCTCCATCACCGCCGCGGTGTCGACGAACACTTTTACGTCCGAGGGCGCCGTCGCCACCAGCCAGCGCGCCAGCGCCTTCAGCCGCTTCTTGATCAGGTCGTGATAATCGTCGCCCTGCGCATAGACCGAGATCGCCGCGCGCGTGCGCTGCTGCAGGATCGCGAGCGGATCCTGGTCAGGTCCATAGTTGACGCCGAGCATGATGACGCTGCGCACGTCCTCCCAAAGCCCGCGCGGATCGATGCGCCGCTCCGGCTGGCTCGCAAGCCAGTCCATGTCGCCATGGCCGCCCGATGCGATGAATTCGAGGAAATGCGCGCCGGCCTTTTCGATCGTGCCGGGCTCGGTGATGCCGATGCAGTCGAAGCCGAGCGCGCGCGCCTCGCGCGCCAGCGCCGCCTTCAGTTCAGTTGGATCGGTGTTCAGAAATCCAGGTCCACATAGGTGCGCGACGCCGGCACGCCCGCCAGCCATTCGCTCAGCAGCGGGCGGAACGACGGGCGGGATTTCACCCGCGCGTACCACGCCTTTGCTGCGTCGTCCTCGCTCCATGGCACGTCGCCCAGATAGTCGATCGCCGAGAGATGCGCCGCGGCGGCGAGATCCGCGTAAGTGGGCCGGTCGCCGGCGAGGAAATTACGCGTCTGCGCCAGCCAGCCGATATAGGCGAGATGATAGCGCACGTTGGCCTTGGCCGCGCGCATTACGTCGGCCGAAGGCGGCCCGCCGCCATTTTCCTCGCTCATGAAGCGCTTGTAGATGCGCTCGGTGACGAGCGGGTGCGAGACTTCCTCGAAGAATTTTTCGTTGAACCACGCCATCAGCCGGCGCACCTCGACGCGCTCGGCAACCGTCTCCGGCATCAGCCGCTTCGGCCCCATTTCGGCGCCATAGGCTTCGTCGATATACTCGGCGATGATCGCGGCGCCCGGGATCGGCGGCTGTTCGTCGTCCATCAGAACAGGCGTCGTGCCGGCCGCATTGAGCAGCAGAAATGCCTCGCGGCGTTCCCAGCTGCGCTCCTCGATCAGCTTCAGTTCGAGCCCGTATTCGCCCGCGATCAGGCGGATGAAGCGCGAATGCGGACAGAACGGATGATGAAACAGGGTAAACATGAATCCTTTGACTATTTGATGGTGCTTAAGAATCCATCAATGTTTGTGCGGCGCCACACTAGTCGCTCAAAACCGCGAAGCAAGGGCGAGATGGCGCATTTTTGCGATTGCGGCATGGGGGCGAATAGGCGAGAAGAGCCCCGCTTTTCCAGCGGAAATGGACCGTAAATATGTCAGATACAATACGGGCAGTGATCCTCGGCATCATCGAGGGTGTGACCGAGTTCCTTCCCGTCTCCTCGACCGGCCACCTCCTGCTTGCCGAACGTTTCTTCGGCCTCGGCGAGGGCGCGTTCTGGGATTCGTTTACGGTTCTGATCCAGTTGGGTGCGATCCTCGCGATCGTCGGGCTCTATTTTAGGAAGCTGTGGGACGTCGTGATCGGCTTCTTCACGGGCGACACCTATTCGCGCCGCTTCGTGATCGGCGTGCTGGTGGCGTTCCTGCCCGCTGTCGTCGTCGGTCTCGTCGCCGGCAAATACATCAAGAGCATGCTGTTCAATCCGTGGGTCGTGTGCTTCACGCTGATCGTCGGCGGCGCCATCCTGCTCTGGGTCGACAGGCTCGATCTCAAGCCGCGCGAGCATGACGCCACCAAATTTCCGCTGCTGATGTATCTCTATATCGGCATCGCCCAGTGCGTCGCCATGATCCCGGGCGTGTCGCGCTCCGGTGCCAGCATCGTCGCCGCGATGCTGCTGGGCGCCGACAAGCGCGCGGCGGCGGAGTTCTCGTTCTTCCTCGCCATCCCCACCATGATCGGCGCGTTCGCCTACGACTTCTACAAGAGTCGCGCCGAGATGACGATGGACCACATGGGCATCGTCGCGATCGGCTTCGTGGTGTCGTTCATCACCGCGATCATCGTGGTGAAGTCGTTCCTGGAATACGTCACGCGGCACGGTTTCGTGGTGTTCGCCTGGTGGCGCGTCATCGTCGGCACGCTCGGCCTGATCGCGCTGGCGCTGGGACGTTAAGTCTAGGAATCCGCCACGGTTTCGATGTTGGTGGGTGCGCTCCGACTCACCTCTCCCCGGCGGGGAGAGGTGGACACCGGCCGCAAACTTGTCAGTCCGCCTCAACGCAATATCAGCTTTTCGCCGCTAGGCAGTTCCTGGAGCGGGGTGGCCCGCGGGCGGAGCTGAATGATGACGACAGTCAGCGGCTGGGGGCGCTTCCCGGTCGTCGATAGCGAAATGCTGCGGCCGCGCTCGTTCGAGGGCGTGGCGGAGGCTGTCGTCGCCGGCTCGGTGGCCCGCGGCAATGGCCGCGCCTATGGCGATGCCGCGATCGGCGCTGCCAGGACCATCGCCATGACCGCGTTCGACCGGATCAGGTCGTTCGATCCGGCGACGGGGCGCATCCGCCTTGAGGCCGGCGTGCTGCTGTCCGACCTGATCGACACTTTCGGCCCGCGCGGCTTTTTGCCCTTCGTGGTGCCGGGCACGCGCTTCGTCTCGATCGGCGGCGCCATTGCCGCCGACGTGCATGGCAAGAACCATCACGGCGAGGGCGGCTTTGGCCGCTATGTCGAGAGCATCCTGCTGCGATCAGGCGCGGGCGAGACCATCGAAGTCTCGCGCGAGCAGAATTCCGATGCCTTCCTCGCGACCATCGGCGGCATGGGCCTCACCGGCGTGATCCTGGAGGCGACGATGCGGTTGCGCTCCGTGGAAACCGGCTGGATCCGCGAGCGGGTGATTTCCGCGTCCGACCTCGACGCCGCGATGCGCGCGCTCGAGGCAAGTGACTCCGCGACCTATTCGGTCGCATGGATCGATTGCGCGGCGCGCGGTCGCGATCTCGGCCGATCGCTGATCTATCTCGGCGAGCACGCCAGCGCGGATGAGCTTGCCCGGGGCGCCGATCGATTCCCCGTCGGCAGGAATCCCGGGCTCGCTGTCCCGATCGACCTGCCGTCGATGACGCTGAACCGCCATAGCATCCGCGCCTTCAACGAGATCTATTACCGCATGGGTGCGCGGCGCGCCGGCGGCGATCATGTGGTCTCGCTCTATCCGTATTTCTTTCCGCTCGACAGCATCGCCGACTGGAATCGCATCTACGGGCGGCGCGGCTTCCTGCAGCATCAATGCGTGATTCCGGAAGATCGCGCGCGCGAGGTTCTCGGCGAGATCCTCGAGCGCGTCTCGACGCGCGGCGATGCTTCGTTCCTGGCGGTGCTGAAGAAGCTCGGCCATGGCGACGGCCTGCTGTCGTTTCCGCTGCCGGGCTACACCTTGGCGCTGGATTTCCCTGTGAAGGGCGACATTTTGAACTTTCTCGACGAGATCGACCGTCTGGTCGTCGCGGCGGGCGGCCGGCTCTATCTTGCCAAGGACGCGCGGCAGGCGCGCGCCACCTTCGAGGCCGGCTATCCCGCGCTGGCGCGCTTCAACGCAATCCGCAAAGCGCTCGATCCCGCCAAGAACATCCGCTCCAAACTTTCACAACGTCTGTTCGATGAGGTCTAGGCCGTGACGTCACGCAAGTCCGTTCTGGTGCTCGGCGGCTCCTCCGATATCGGCCGCGCCGCGGCGCGCGCCTTTGCCAAGGCAGGCTACGACGTCGGCCTCGCAGGCCGCGACGTCGCGGCGCTGGAGCCTGACGCCGCCGATCTGCGCGCGCGCTATGCAATCGAAGCGAGCACGCACACATTCGATGTGCTCGACACCGCGTCGTTCGAGGGCTTTGTCGCCGGCCTTCCCGCCCTGCCCGATGTGGTGATCTCGATCGTCGGCCTTCTCGGTGTGCAGCAAGACGCCGAGAGCGATCTTGCGCACGCCACCACGATCATGCGCTCGAATTACGAGGGGCCCTCGCTGATCCTCGGCCTGTTCGCGGAAAAATTCCTGAACCGTGGCAGTGGCACAATCGTCGGCGTGTCGTCGGTGGCCGGCGATCGCGGCCGCGCCTCGAACTATGTCTACGGCTCGGCGAAAGCCGGCTTCAGCGCTTTCTTGTCAGGCCTGCGCGCCCGCGCCAGCCGCGGCGGCGTGCATGTCGTCACCGTGAAGCCCGGCTTCGTCCGCACGAAAATGACCGAAGGCATGAAGCTGATCGGCCCGCTGACCGTCGAAGCCCCTGTCGTCGGCGATGCGATCCTCAGCGCCGTCGAGAACAAGACGGACGTCGTTTACGTCAGCGGCAAATGGCGCCTCGTGATGCTGGTCATCAAGACGCTGCCCGAGGCAGTGTTCAAGAAGCTGAAGTTTTGAGATCTCGCCGCGCCGACGGTGCGCTCCCTCTCCCGCAAGCGGGAGAGGTGAAAACGCCTCACGCGTTCTTGCGCTGGAACTGACCCTGCGGGCGGAAGCGCCAGAGATATTGCGGGGCGATCGCTTCCAGGGAATCGGGCGTAATGCCGAGGCCTTCCAGCGTCAGGCCGGCGGCCTTCGCCGCCTCCGAGACGACATTGTCGCGCTCGAGCAGCGTGACCTGGTCCGGCGTCAGCTTGAACGCGCCGGGGGCAAATTGCAGGAAGGCGGCCTTGAGGCGCGCGAGGCCGAACGACAGCGGCACCAGCATCCGCTCGCGATCGGTGATCTCCAGGATCGCCTCGATGATCTCGCGCATGGTCAGCACCTCCGGCCCGCCGAGCTCGTAAGTCGCGCCCGCCTTGGCCTTGCCGTCGACGGCGTCCGCGATCGCGGTGGCGACGTCGCCGACATAAACCGGCTGCATCTTGGTTTCGCCGCCGATCAGCGGCAGCACCGGCGACATCCGCGCCAGCGCCGCGAAACGGTTGGTGAACTGGTCCTCGGGGCCGAACATCACGGAGGGACGGAAGATCGTGGCCGACGGCACCGCGGCCAGCACCGCCGCTTCGCCGGCCGCCTTGGCCTTGGCATAGCGCGAGGGCGATTCGGAATCGGCACCGATCGCCGAGACATGCACCAGGCTGGCGCCGGCTGCGGCCGCCGCCTTGGCCACCGTCTCGGCGCCCTTGGCCTGGACAGCGTCGAAGGTCTGGGCGCCGCCCTCGGCGAGGATGCCGACCAGATTGATCACGACCTGCGAATCACGCACCGCCGCCTCGACCGAGGCTGGATAGCGCAGGTTCGCCTGGATGGTGTGGACCTGCCCGACCTTGCCCGAGGGCTGGAGGTATCCGGCCAGTTCCGGCCGCCGCACCGCGACCCTGACCCGGTAATCCCGGCGGCACAGCGCGCGGACGACATTCCGGCCCAAAAAGCCCGATCCGCCGAAAACCGTGACGAGAGTTTCCAGATTCGATGCCATGGGAGCTATCCTGCGGTCCATTTTTGCGAACAAGTGCGTGATATCAGGCTTGTATCGGCCCGGTGTGCAATGCGCAATCCGCATGACCAAGCATGAATTGACAACGGCGTCACCGAACCGTAGTAACCGCCTCCGTGCCCCAAACGGCATGCCCAGGTGGTGGAATTGGTAGACGCGCTGGCTTCAGGTGCCAGTGGCTTAACGGCCGTGAAGGTTCGAGTCCTTTCCTGGGCACCATTTTGCGGGATTTGGTCCCCGAATAGGGCTGCTTCCCATCGTTGGAGCTAGCCGGACGGCGATCTTGGTCTCGCCGCCGCGATAGGTCGTTCTTGAGGCCAAACCCCGCCCCCCTCACACCACCCGCTTCCCCGTCCGCTCCGCCACCCCCTTCTGCACGAAATACATCGCCACCAGCGTGATGAGCGTGGTCGTGACGACGACGTAGCCGATCCGCTCGAAATGCAGCAGCGAACCGTCGGGTTGTTGCGAGATGATCGCGGCTGCGAGCACCGAGCCGAGGCCGCCGGAGAGCTGCTGCAGCGAGGCGCTGATGGCGCTGAACGAGCCGCGCTGGCTGGGCTCGGGGATCGCCGACATCACTGCCTGCGACGGGATCATGCGCGAGAAGATGCCGACGAACAGCAGCACGTTGACGGTGATCGCTGATACCAGCGAGACATGGCCGAGATGGGTGTAGATCAGCACCATGAGCACGGTCATCGCGCAGCCGAACACGAAGGTCGGATACTTGCCGAAGGTGTCGGCGGCGCGGCCGACCAGCGGGCCGGTGACGATGCTGAACAGGCCGGAGACCAGATAGATCGTCGGCAGATGCACGATGTCGATGCCGATATTGTTCACGGTGAAGGCGCTGGAGAACGGCATCAGCATGTAGCCGCCGGTCGCCAGCAAGGTGGTGACGCAGAAGGCCAGCGTGTAGCGCGGCTCGAATATCGTCGCGACCAGATGGTGGAACGGGTTCTTGTCCTGCTTCAGCTTCAGATGCGCGTCGACCGGCTCCATGGCGAAGGCGATGATGGCGATGGTCACGATCGCGAGGCCGACGATCGCGGCAAAGCAGACATGCCAGCTCCAGTGATTGGCGAGAAACAGCCCGGCCGGCACGCCGAGCACCTGGCTCGCGGCAAAGGCGGTCTGGACGAATCCCATCACGCGGCCGCGCAAATGCAGGGGAAACAGGTCGGTGACGATGGCCAGCACGACCGAGCCGATCACGCCGCCGAACAAGCCGGTCACGACGCGGCCGACCAGCAGCACGTGATAATCCTGCGCGACCGCGCAGAGCGCAGTGCCGAGCGTGAAGCCGGTATAGAAGAACAGCAGCAGCCGCTTGCGATCGAACCGGTCGGCAAAGCCGGCCGCCAGGATGCCCGACAAGCCGGCGCTGAACGCGTAAGCCGACACCGCCACGCCGAACTGTGCGGCCGTGATGTCGAGCGAGGGCATCATGATGGCGCCGAGCGGCGACATGATGATGAAGTCGAGGATGATGGTGAATTGCGCGAAGGCGAGCAGCGCCACCAGGAGTGACTGGTAGCGCGTAAAGCCGCGCTGGCGTTCCTGCTGATCGTCGATCGGCGCGGCGAGCGTCTGGTCTGTCATGGCACCTGAGGCGTGATGGGAAGCTGGCCTCAGATAGGGTCGGCGTAGGCGATTTCCATCGCGGCGTGCATCAAGTTCCGCTGGTATATCGCGACCGCGCCGGATTGTGTGATCCGTGCAACAGCTCGGTGATCGTGCCCGTTTGCGGCCGGATTAAGCCGGCCTTAGCCAATGCCGCCTAGGCTCGCGGCCGTCCTTTTCCCGCCTCCCAGCCCGTTTGCGGCCGTGCCGAGGTCAGTCAGAGCGTTTTCGGATGGAGCAGCCCGTCAGGCAGTACGATCGCAGCGAGCCCGCGCCGCAGGCTGCGCCGGCGCAGGCTCGCACGCTCGTGATCGATCTCGAAGGCGCGCTGCTGCGCTCCGAGCTGCTGATGGAAGCGCTGTTCTCAAGCCCTGCCCGCATGCTCGCCCGCTTCGGCGCGGGCGGCCGCGCCGGGATGGCGGCACTCACCGAGATCCTGGCGCGCGCCGAGCTCGACTATGCCCACCTGCCCTACGATGCCGGCGTGTTGAACCAGGCGCTGGCGGCGCGGGCGCGCGGCGCGAAGATCTATCTGGTCGCGGACCGCTTTGCCTCTCATGCGGCCGGCATCGCCGCGCATCTCGGCTTCGACGGCGTCGTCACGCCCTCCGATCTCGCCGCCGGCGATCATCTGCCGTTCGACCGTACTGCCGTCGATCGCATCGATCATGTCAGCCGCGGCCGCGCAAGTTTGAAGACCTGGGCGAAAGCGCTGCGGGTCTATCAATACGCCAAGAACACGCTGCTGTTCGTGCCCGTCATCACCGCGCATCAGATCAATCTTGCCACGCTCGGCACGACGCTGCTGGCGTTCCTGGCGTTCTCGGCCTGTGCGTCCGGCGCCTATCTGATGAACGACCTGCTCGATCTCGCCGCCGATCGCCAGCATCCGACCAAGCGTCATCGCGCGCTCGCGGCCGGCGATCTCAAGATCTCCTCGGCGCTCTCGGCGATCCCCGTGCTGTGGGGCTTTGCGCTCGTCGCCAGCCTCTGCATCTCGGCCAGCTTCCTCGGCGTGCTCGCCGCCTATCTCGCCACCACCATCGCCTATTCGCTCGTGCTCAAGCGCAAGATGCTGGTCGACGTCGTCACGCTCGCCGGGCTCTATTCCTTGCGCATCGTCGCCGGCGCGGTCGCGGCCGGCGTCGTGCTGTCGGAATGGCTGATGGTGTTCTCGTTGTTCGTGTTCACTTCGCTGGCGCTGATCAAGCGTTTCAGCGAGCTCAGCATGCGCCAGGGCGAGGGCCTCGCCGATCCCTCCAACCGCGACTATCGCATCACCGACCTCAACATCATCGCCGCGATGGCGGCCGCGAGCGCCATGAACGCGGTGACGGTATTTACGCTCTACGTCTCCTCCTCCGCGGTGACGCCGCTCTACAGCCGGCCCTGGATGCTGTGGCTGCTCGCGCCTTTGCTGCTCTACTGGTTCGGCCGCGCCCTGATGATCGCGCATCGCCGCGAGATGCCCGACGATCCGATTCTGTATGCCTTCCGGGACGGCGCCAGCCGCCTAACCGTGGCGGCGATGGTCTGCATCATGCTGGCGGCGATCTGAACCATCCGCGGCTTGCATGGCCCGCCTGCAGTGGCTAAATCGCGGGCCATCTGCCAAGCCTATGCTGCCGACCGATCGATTCGATTGAAGGTTTGAAACGCCATGACCGTACGCCTGCATCGCGGCGACCTGCCTGATCTCTCCCGCTACACCGGCGCGGTGGCGATCGACACCGAGACCATGGGGCTGAACCCGCATCGCGACCGGCTCTGCGTGGTCCAGCTCTCGCCGGGCGACGGCAGCGCCGACGTGGTGCAAATCCCGAAGGGGCACACCGATGCGCCGAACCTGAAGGCCCTGCTCGCCAATCCCGCCAATACGAAGATCTTCCATTTCGCCCGGTTCGACGTCGCCGTGCTGTACCAGACCTTCGGCGTGATGACCGGGCCGATCTACTGCACCAAGATCGCCTCGCGCCTGACCCGCACCTACACCGATCGCCACGGCCTCAAGGATCTCGTGCGCGAGGTGCTCAATGTCGATCTCTCCAAGCAGCAGCAGTCCAGCGATTGGGGTTCCGACAGCCTGACCGAGCCGCAGCTCGCCTATGCCGCCTCCGACGTGCTGCACCTGCATGCCTTGCGCGAGCGGCTGGACGCCATGCTGGTCCGGGAGGGCCGCACTCAGCTTGCGAAGTCCTGTTTCGATTTCCTGCCGACCCGTGCCCTGCTCGACCTCCAGGGTTGGGCGGAAGAGGACATTTTCGCGCATTCCTGAGGTGTTTTAACCTCTCCCGCAAGCGGGCAAGGGAGAGACGATCGCCCCGTTTCGGACACTTTCCTGCGGCCTGTCCGGGGCTGACATGTCCAAGGCCGACATCCGAGGCTGCATATTCGGACGTTGCCGGGTACAATGGCGCGTCCCTTATCAGGACAAGGCGAGCGGCACCCTGGAGATCAGGTGAATTCGGCCCACAATCCCACTTACGACGCCGAGCTTGCGGCGAAGTTTGCCAGCGCGGCGCGCCACAGCCGCCTGGTGCGGATTCTGCGCATCGCGGTGCCGGCGACAGTGGCCGCGTCCCTGGCGGCGATCGTCGCGGTCTCGACCTTCCTCAATCCTTTCAAGATCCCCATCAAGCTCGACTCCGGAAATCTCGTGGTCACAGGCACCAAGATCACGATGGAAACGCCGCACCTGTCCGGCTTCACACCGGACCAGCGGCCCTACGAGCTCTGGGCCAAGACCGCGACGCAGGACATCACCGATCCCGACCATGTCGATCTCAACGACCTCAAGGCGAAGGTGCTGATGGAAGACAAGTCGACCATATTCCTCGATGCCCGCACCGGCCGCTTCGACAACAAGCAGCAGCAGCTCGACCTGCACAAGGACATCTTCCTGCGCACCTCGACCGGCTACGAGGCACGGCTGAACTCGGCTTTCGTCGACATGAACAAGGGCACGGTCTCCTCGGACGAGCGGGTCGACGTCAAGCTGACCAACGGCACGCTAACCGCCGACCGGCTGCGCATCACGGAAGGCGGTGACGTCATTCGTTTCGAAGGCAATGTGGTGATGCATCTGGACAAGATCAGCACGGATGAGGTGGCGCCGGCTCCCGTCGAGCAGCCCGCGCCGCCACCGCCGAAGTCCAGGAACAAGTCTGCGAACTCAAAGTGATTTTCATGGTCAGTCTTTTCCCGCGCAATGAATGGTGCGCGATCCTTCGTACGGCTGCGCTTGTCGCTGGCCTCGCGCTGGGCGCAACGGATGCGGTGCGTGCGCAAGGCGCCATGCAGGGTGTGCCCAACGCGATGCAGGGCTTTTCGCAGAACCGCGATCAGCCGATCCAGATCGAGGCGGCTTCCCTCGAGATGCGCGACAAGAAGAAGGAGGCGACCTTCTCCGGCAATGTGAAGGTCGTGCAGGGCGACACCACCATGACATCGAAGACGCTGGTGGTGTTCTACGAATCCAACAGCGACAAGCAGGCCGCGCCGCAGGCAGCTCCTGCCAAGGGCGCGAAGGCGGCACCGCCGATGCAATCGGCGACGCCGGGGCCGGGCGGCGCCTCCTCGATCAAGCGGCTGGAGGCGCGCGGCAATGTCGTCGTCACCCAGAAGGACCAGGTGGTCACAGGCGAGACCGCCGTGTTCGATACCAAGACCAACCTCATCACCATGGTCGGTGGCCCCGGGGGCCAGGTGGTGCTGACCCAGTGCCAGAACGTGCTGCGCGGTGACCGCCTCATGGTCGACATGACCACCGGCGTCTCCCGGGTGGAATCCGACAGCGGCAAGGTCCAGGGCCTGTTCATCCAGTCTCAGGGCGGCGGCAACGGCAAATGCGGAACGCCGGTCGCTCCGGGCGCAGGCTCGCCCCTGCAATTGCCGGGTGGAACTAAACAAAAGTGAATTCAACAGCTTGGCTCTGATGCGGCCGATCCGAGGTTGAAGCTTGCGTGGCGAGACTGTATCTAGCGCGCAGGGCTTTCGAAGCGGGTCCGCCGCTTTTCGGGCG
The DNA here is from genome assembly GCF_054967145.1 of Bradyrhizobium sp. UFLA06-24. Taxonomy (NCBI): domain Bacteria; kingdom Pseudomonadati; phylum Pseudomonadota; class Alphaproteobacteria; order Hyphomicrobiales; family Nitrobacteraceae; genus Bradyrhizobium; species Bradyrhizobium sp. UFLA06-24. The sequence continues at coordinate 3,150 of NZ_JADFUE010000079.1, read as the reverse complement.
TGTTTCACTGGGCATGAGACATCCCTTCATTCATGCTGCGTCGGCGAATCGAGAGGCCGGCGCCGCAGACCGCGCGAGTACTGCGCAGGGTCAGCAGAAGGCTAGAAGGCGGGGATGGTCGATCTCTTCAGCATGTTCCGTCGGCGCCCCGCCAAGCGCGGCCGGCCAGGATTTGCCCGTCAGGACATCACCGCCCTCGGTGACAGCGTCGGTGGCCTGGTGCCGAGCCCGGTGCGCGACGCGCCGCCGATCGCCCGTGAGCCCTTGCAGGCCTCCGATCCCTATGGCCTCGAGGCTCCGCCGCGATCGCGGCCGGCCCCGGCGCAGCCGCCCAAGCCGGCGCAGCCCCCCAGGGCCAGATCCAGCGCCAAGACCAATGGTTCGGGCGGCCCGCAGCTGTTGCGCCGGCCGGGCTTCCTGGCTGTGCATAGCGTGGAAAAGAGTTTCGGCAGTCGGCAGGTCGTGCGCGGCGTCAGCATCTATGTCCGCCGTGGCGAGGCCGTCGGTCTGCTCGGCCCGAACGGTGCCGGCAAGACCACCGTGTTCTACATGATCACCGGCCTGATCAAGGCCGATCGCGGCGCGATCGAGCTCGACGGCCACGACGTCACGAAACTTCCGATGTATCAGCGCGCGCGGCTCGGCATCGGCTATCTGCCGCAGGAAGCCTCGATCTTCCGCGGGCTCACCGTCGAGCAGAACATCCGCGCCGTGCTCGAAGTGGTCGAGCCCTCGCGCAAGAAGCGCGAGCAGCAGCTCGACTCCCTGCTCGACGAGTTCAACATCACGCGCTTAAGGAAATCCCCGTCGATCGCGCTGTCGGGCGGCGAGCGCCGCCGCGTCGAGATCGCGCGCGCGCTGGCGACGCGTCCGAACTACATGCTGCTCGACGAGCCCTTTGCCGGCATCGATCCGATCGCGGTCGGCGACATTCAGGATCTCGTCCGCCATCTCACCAACCGCGGCATCGGCGTGCTCATCACCGACCACAATGTGCGCGAGACGCTCGGCCTCACCGACCGCGCCTACATCGTCTATGCCGGTGAGATCCTGACGGAGGGGAGCCCGGACGAGATCGTCGCGGATCCCGATGTTCGCCGTCTTTACCTTGGCGAGGAATTCCGCCTCTAGCCCGTTTTTGCGTTTCGTCAAGGCGTGTACATCGGGTTCAGACTAAGATAAGCAAGAATCGGACCAATTTTCGAGAACGGTTCTTGTTAGATGGCGCTTTCGCAGAGATTAGAGTTCCGGCAATCGCAGTCGCTGGTCATGACGCCGCAGCTGATGCAGGCGATCAAGCTGCTGCAATTGTCCAATCTCGATCTCACCACCTTCGTGGAAGAGGAACTCGAGCGTAACCCCCTGCTGGAGCGGGCCAATGACGAGGCCCCCGGCGAGGCTCCGGCCGAGACCGGCCAGTTCAGCGACCGTGATGGCGAGGATTCCGGCGGTTCGGGCGACGCGGACGGCTTTGGCGGTAGCGGCGAGGCCTTCGAGCCCGGCCAGGAAGAATGGATGAGCAAGGATCTCGGCACCCGGGCCGAGATCGAGCAGACCCTGGACACGGGCCTCGACAACGTCTTTTCCGAGGAGCCGGCGGAGACGGCGGCGCGCAACGCCCAGGACGCCGCGCCGACCACCTACACCGAATGGGGCGGCGGTGCCTCCGGTGACGAAGACTACAATCTCGAAGCTTTTGTCGCGGCCGAGACAACATTGTCCGACCATCTGGCCGAGCAGCTGTCGGTGGCCTTCACCGGCGCCGCGCAGCGCATGATCGGCCAGTATCTGATTGATCTCGTCGACGAGGCCGGCTACCTGCCGCCCGATCTCGGTCAGGCCGCCGAGCGGCTTGGCGCATCGCAAAAGGATGTCGAGGACGTTCTTGCCGTGCTGCAAAAATTCGATCCGCCCGGCGTGTGCGCGCGCAATTTGAGCGAGTGCCTCGCGATCCAGCTCCGCGAGCTCGACCGCTACGATCCCGCAATGCAGGCGCTGGTGGAGCATCTCGATCTCCTCGCCAAGCGCGACATCGCGAGCTTGCGCAAGCTCTGCGGCGTCGACGACGAGGACATCGCCGACATGATCGGCGAGATCAGGCGTCTCAATCCCAAGCCCGGCATGAAGTTCGGCTCGGCGCGGCTGCAGACCATGGTGCCCGACGTCTATGTCCGGCCGGGTCCGGACGGCGGCTGGCATGTCGAGCTCAACAGCGACACCTTGCCGCGCGTCCTGGTGAACCAGACCTACTATTCCGAGCTGTCGAAGAAGATCGGCAAGGACGGCGACAAATCCTATTTCACGGATGCGCTGCAGAACGCGACCTGGCTGGTGCGCGCGCTGGACCAGCGTGCCCGCACCATCCTGAAGGTCGCAACCGAGATCGTGCGCCAGCAGGACGGCTTCTTCACCCACGGTGTCGCGCATTTGCGGCCGCTGAATCTGAAGGCCGTCGCCGACGCCATCCAGATGCACGAATCCACGGTGTCGCGCGTCACCGCCAACAAATACATGGCGACCAATCGCGGCACGTTCGAGCTGAAATATTTCTTCACGGCCTCGATCGCATCGGCCGACGGGGGCGAGGCGCATTCGGCCGAAGCCGTGCGTCACCACATCAAGCAGCTGATCGATTCGGAGGAGCCGTCAGCGATCCTGTCCGACGACACGATCGTGGAACGGTTGCGCGCTTCGGGCATTGATATTGCCCGCCGCACGGTCGCGAAGTACCGCGAAGCCATGCGCATTCCGTCCTCGGTGCAACGCCGTCGCGACAAGCAGAGCGCTCTTGGTAACGTCCTCTCCACCGCATTATCCGATCGCTCCCGCAATCCCGAGCCGGCCTGATTGCACTGGCGCGGAATCGCGCTACTCTCACCCTCCCATCGCGACCGATCCAAGCACGCGCATGATCCGGAAAAGTGTAAAGCGGTTTTCCGAAGGATCATGCGCAGGAAGAACCCCGGCTACGACGACGCGTCATCGTTGCCGGGCGCAAACCAAGCGAGGCATCACATGACTCTTCGGATTTCGGGCAAGAGCGTCAGCGTCGGCGAGGCCCTGCGTGGCCGCGTGACCGACCGGACTGAAGAGGTCCTGCGCAAATATTTCGACGGCAATTATTCCGGCCACATCACGCTGTCCAAGGAC
>NZ_JADFUE010000078.1:0-26501 GCF_054967145.1 Bradyrhizobium sp. UFLA06-24 | reverse complement strand
GATGCCGCGGCGACGCGCCACGCGAACAAAATAGGCGTCAAGCGTCATTCAAAGGGCGGCAGAGCTACGCTTACGTTCAATCGCGAAACTATCTAAATGGGCACTGCGAGATTGGTCTTAGGACACCAGGGGTTAGATACGGACAGTACCTGATGTCCGGTGCTGTCCTAATTCGGACGGTGCGCTGGCCGATTTAGGACACTTTGGCCTTGTGAAACAATATTTCAATGCTAATCTTTGGTTGTGTTGGGGGATAACACGAGCTGGGTTTGGCTTCTTGTCGCCGCTGAAAACTACGGCGCGGCGATGTTTGGCGCGTTCGTGCTTTACATGTTGAATAGGTTGAACAATCGGCAACCATTTTCGTTGTTCAATGCTCTACAGGTACCGACCGACCGTCGCCCGGGGCGAATTTTTCTAGATATGTTGGTATCCTCTGCCATTGGCGCAGGGGTCGTTATACTAATAGGAAGAGCCAGTACTATCCCGGAGTGCGTATATGGGGGATTGGGACTTACGGGGGTCCTGTCGGCCTTTGGAGAGGATAGCAATGAGCAAGGAAGTTGATAAGGCTGTCGGAAGTGCCGCTGCGGTTGCGTCCATCGCGGCCACGACAATCGCTGCCGCCAATTCCGCTCCCGTCATTGCTGCGATGGCCGCTGTCGGAGGCATGGCGATTACTGGAGCTGCGCTGTACCACAAGCTGACCTCCAGTGACCACTCGGAAACCTCGACGGTTAAGAGCGAATAGCCCGTCTATTCCTTTCCTCCGACAATTACTCGGAAGTTGCGCACCGTCCGCACCGGCTTGTTCGGCTCCAGCGGCAGCACGGCATCGATCAAGTCCCCGATTGTCCAGACCCGATCTGCAACGCCGATTGCGACCGCTGGCGTGGTCCGCAAGGACTCGTGGACACGGCAAAGGTTGTAGTGGGACACGTACAGGCTAACCGCCGCAGCGTGGTTGGTGAGCTTCTTTGAGAAGCCGTTGGTGAGGCGAGCGAACCGCTTCTGCGTCATGCGCAAGGTCAGGTTCTGGCGCTCAACGTAGCTGGTCGAGATTTTGACCGGGAAGCCGCTTACTACCTCACGCTCTACGGCAATTACCTCAGCCGGGCTGTAGCGGCGCGCGGCATCTTTTACAGCCAGGTTGGTTACGCTGTAGGTCTTTACGATCACGCCATGGTGTGCCTTGCCCCGGAAGGCATCGCGGATGGCGTTCTGATAGGGAAGGAAGCCGTCAGTGCTGATCTCCGGCTCGCCAAGCACGCGCTCGCGCAAGTCCTGCGTAAACAGGTCCGTATTCTCGCTGTCGCGTTTGCCGGTGCGGTAGCTGATGATTGCGCGGCTGGCAGAGCCCAGCCCAATGAACGTGTACTGATCGCCCTTATGGCCGATCTCGTGACGCTCAACGCGCTTCTGCTTCTTTCCGACGTAGCCCCAAATCTCGTCCAGCTCGATGCGGCCGACGCGGACGCCAACCATCATGCGGTCGTGCAGCTCGGCACAGCCCCGGCCAATGCGCTCGCCAAGACGCATGATGGTGTCGCGGTGGATGCCGGTCAGGCGCTCAGTGGCGCGGATGCTCTGGCCTTCGGTCAGGCAGGAGATGACGAGGATTTTCTGTTCGCGGGAGAGTTCGTTCATGACGGGCCCAATCCGTGCTGAGGGATGGGCGCCGCTGGAAAAGACGCTCTGCAAAGCGTATATTCCAGTAGGTCGTACTCACTGGGGCCCAATCCCGGGGTTTGCGATCAGGGGTCGTTGCGGCTGCAACCACAGCGGCCCCACTGGTTTGATGGTGGAAGCGGTCAGATTCGAACTGACGGGACCCTGCGAGGGGTTTGGACGCCCAAAGGTCCGCCGAGGGGTAAGCTCGGTGCAATAGGCCACTCTGCCACGCTTCCGCACACAAAAACGCCCCGCCAGCCGAAAGGCCGGTGGGGCGTTTGCTTGTGTGTGTCTGAGCAACCATGCTTGCAACGATAATGCTTGCAAATGGAACCTGCAAGCATTATTGTCGTGCAAGCATAGGAGGCCGCATGGCTAGAGACCCAGACCCCAATAAAGCTAAAGCTGCTCGTATTCGCGCCGACAATTTGTCTCCGGAGCGCCGGGCCGAAATCGCAAAGAAAGCTGCGCAGGCGCGGTGGGGGGGCGAGAAGGGTGAGAAGGACCTAAAGGCGACTCACAAGGGTAGCTTCAAAGAAGAGTTCGGGATCGACGTTGAGTGCTATGTCCTCAATGATCCGCAAAAAACTGCGGTCATCAGCCAGCGAGGCATGGGCGAAGCCTTGGGTCTGGGTCGCTACGGTAGCCGTCTGCCGACCTTTATCGGCGGCGAAAAAATCTCTCCGTACATCGGGCGCGAACTCAGCGAAAAGTTGGAAAAACCTCTTATTTTTCAAGGATTGGCGCCGGGCGCGAACGCGCCTGCTCCCCCGACGGTGCACGGTTACGATGTCACCATTCTGATCGATCTCTGTAAGGCAATTGTCGCGGCCGAGACGGACGGGAAACTCCTGAAACGGCAGGAGCACATAGCGAAGCAGGCGCACATCATTCTCGGCGCTTCGGCAAAGGCCGGTATCAAGGGCTTGGTCTACGCCTTGGCGGGCTACGTCCCAACGCCAGAAGAAGTCATCACCGCATTCAAATTCTACGTCCGGGAAGAAGCTAGAGATTACGAACGGGAGTTTCCAAACCAACTCTACCGCGAGTGGTATAGGCTCTATCAACTTCCAGAGCCGGAGCGCAACAAGCCGTGGAAGTTTAAACACCTTACGGTCAATCACGTTTATTGGCCGCTAGCGAACAGCAAGGGGCACATTCTTGAATTGACCAGAGCGCAGCGCGCCAGCAGCGGTGACGAACGCCGAAAGCGATTGCATCAGTTTCTTTCAGATATCGGCGTCAAAGCCCTGCGTCAGCATCTAGGGCAGCTTCTTGGCATCGCCCAGGTATCACGGACGGAAGCCGAGTATGAGGGCCACGTCAGGCGCATCTTTGGCCAGCAGTACGAAATGGATCTATGAAAGAGGACGCCAACTGAGGCGGCCTTATTCTTGCTCGGGCGAGTTTTCTTCTTTCGCCAGTTGGGTAGCCAGCGCCCTTAGTAAGCGCTGCTCTGATACCGGCAACTTTCCTTCGCATATGGCCTTGGCAACGGCCTCGATCTGCTCGTCCATGCGTGCGCGGATCGCGGCCTTACGATCTTTCTGATCCATGCGCCGTACCTCCGGAAAGAGGTACAAACGTTTAACATAGGTTAGAGTTCCGCGAATTAGGACAGTCGCCAATCCAACTTAGGACACTCGGGCTTAAATACGGACAGTACCTGATGTCCCAAAAGAACATATTGCGAACCTAGAACAAATAGGGTACATTGCAGATATCGACGACCTCCCGCGCCAATCGTTTGTCCCACACGCGAATCCTCGCCATAAGGAGCACGACCCAATGTCCACCACTGCCCTGCGTATCGTCGAAGGATCTTCCATGGACAAGAGTAAAGCTCTGGCTGCCGCGCTCTCCCAGATCGAGCGCCAGTTCGGCAAGGGCTCGGTTATGAAGCTCGGCAAGAACGACCGCTCGATGGACATCGAGGCGGTGTCGTCGGGCTCGCTCGGGCTCGATATCGCGCTTGGCATCGGCGGCCTGCCTAAGGGCCGTATCGTCGAGATCTACGGGCCGGAATCCTCGGGCAAGACGACATTGGCGCTACACACGGTGGCGGAGGCCCAGAAGAAGGGCGGCATCTGCGCCTTCATCGACGCCGAGCACGCGCTCGACCCGGTCTATGCCCGTAAGCTCGGGGTTAATATTGACGAGCTGCTGATCTCGCAGCCCGACACCGGCGAGCAGGCGCTGGAAATCTGCGACACGCTGGTGCGCTCGGGTGCGGTGGACGTGCTGGTGGTCGACTCGGTCGCTGCGCTTGTGCCGAAGGCCGAGCTCGAAGGCGAGATGGGTGATGCGCTGCCGGGCCTGCAGGCTCGTCTGATGAGCCAGGCGCTGCGCAAGCTCACGGCTTCGATCAATAAGTCCAACACCATGGTGATCTTCATCAACCAGATTCGCATGAAGATCGGTGTGATGTACGGCTCGCCCGAAACCACGACCGGCGGCAACGCGCTGAAGTTCTACGCCTCCGTCCGTCTCGACATCCGCCGCATCGGCGCGATCAAGGAGCGCGACGAAGTGGTCGGCAACACCACCCGCGTGAAAGTGGTGAAGAACAAGCTGGCGCCGCCCTTCAAGCAAGTCGAGTTCGACATCATGTACGGTGAGGGCGTCTCCAAGATGGGCGAGATCCTCGATCTCGGCGTCAAGGCCGGCATCGTCGAGAAGTCCGGCGCCTGGTTCTCCTATGACAGCCAGCGCCTCGGCCAGGGCCGCGAGAACTCGAAAGCGTTCCTGAAAGCCAATCCTGATATCACCGCAAAGATCGAAACCGCGATCCGCCAGAACTCCGGCCTAATCGCCGAGCAGATCCTCGCCGGCACGCCGGAGCGCGACGCCGACGGCGAGGAGCCGGCGGACGAATAAGACTCAAACCGAAAGGTTTTCGCGAGAGGTGGGTGCTGAGAACGTTGAGTTGCCGACGTCGTCAGTGCCCGTTTCTAGGGTGTCGAAGCAATCGAATTGTGGTTTGATCCCAGTCCCGGGAACCAATTGCAGTTGATCTGGATCCTCACTATCTCCGTTCCGAGCCATACGCGGCGCAGCGTACAAAGCTGTGAAGAGTCGATTTCGATCTGCTCTGAGGAGGGCCTCACGCTTCGCCATCATGCCGTGCGAGAATTCGACGCTTCGAGGCCTCTCATGCTGCCTGGGAGGCATACCGGGCGCCCACGCCGGAGCTCTGTGTCGTTCTGCTCAGCGGGGATTCTCGACGTAACCTTCCTGTAGCCGACGATGGAAGACTTGCTGGCAGAACAGCCGTCGCCGATCACCGGCTTGGGGGCGACTGAAGCGCAGCTTCTCGATCTGATTGCGCGGGGCAAACCGCACCAAGGAGCTGTCTCAGCCGGGCGGGCTGCTCGACACGCGTGTTTGACCAGTGGGAGCTTGGCCCTGTGCTCGAAGGGCTGGCGTTCGGTCCGATGCCGGCGATCGCGGGCCTCGACCCGAAACCCGCAACGCTCGCCACGTATGATGCGCGAGGGCGCAACGCTGTCTACCGCCGAAGCCGACTGTCATTGACGGAGTTTGGACACGCGATTCTGGCAGGCTGGAGGATTTTCGTCGCCACAACCCGATCAGACGCTGGTGGACCGGCACGCTGCTCACAAATGAACGGCTCTGGCGATGGGATCGCGAAAGCCGATCGTTGGTTGCGCCTTGGAGGAACATTCGGTGCTGAAGAAGGCGCACAGCGCCGAGCCCCCGATCTTTCACCTCGTGCAAAGCTGGTGGGCGCGCTTCGCTTTGCCCACCCTATGAGAACCCCCGCTGCGGCTTACTCCGCAGCTTCCGCGTACTCGCTCACCGGCGGGCAGGAGCACACCAGATTGCGGTCGCCGTAGACGTTGTCGACGCGTCCCACTGGGCACCAATATTTGTCGGTGCGCGAGGTGCCCACGGGGAAGCAGCCTTCGGCGCGAGTGTAGGCGCGCTTCCAATCGTCGTCCGCGATGTCGTGCACGGTGTGCGGCGCGTGGCGCAGCGGCGAGGCCTCGATCTTGAAGCGGCCGGCCTCGACCTCGGCTATCTCCTTTCGGATCGCGATCATGGCGTCGCAAAAACGATCCAGCTCGGCCTTCGATTCAGACTCGGTCGGCTCGATCATCAGCGTGCCCGGCACCGGGAAGCTCATGGTCGGGGCGTGGAAACCGTAGTCGATCAGGCGCTTTGCAATGTCATCGACAGTGACGCCTGACGACGTCTTCAGCGGCCGGGGGTCGACGATGCATTCATGCGCGACGCGGCCGTTGGCATTCTTGTAAAGCACCGGGAAGTGCGGCTCTAACCTTGCTGCGACGTAGTTGGCGTTGAGGATTGCGATCTCGGTGGCGCGCTTCAATCCTTCGCCGCCCATCATCAGGATGTAGATGTAGGAGATGGTCAGGATCGAGGCCGAGCCGAACGGCGCGGCCGACACCGGGCCGACCGGGGCATCCGCCTGCGTCGCGGGGTGGCCGGGCAGGAACGGTGCGAGGTGCGCCTTGACGCCGATCGGGCCCATGCCGGGGCCGCCGCCGCCATGCGGGATGCAGAAGGTCTTGTGCAGGTTGAGATGGCTGACGTCGGCGCCATAATCGCCGGGCCTGCTCAGGCCGACCTGCGCGTTGAGGTTGGCGCCGTCGAGATACACCTGGCCGCCATGGCCGTGCACGATCTCGCAGATTTCGCGGATATGCTCCTCGAACACGCCGTGCGTCGAGGGATAGGTGATCATGACCGCGGCGAGATCGTTCGAATGTTTCTCCGCCTTGGCGCGGAGATCTTTGACGTCGACGTCGCCGTTCTTCTCGCAAGCGACCACCACCACCTCCATGCCGACCATCGCGGCCGAGGCAGGATTGGTGCCGTGGGCGGAGGAGGGGATCAGGCAGATTTTCCGGTGCGCCTCGCCACGCCAAGCGTGATAGCCGCGGATCGCGAGCAGTCCAGCGTACTCGCCTTGTGCGCCGGAATTCGGCTGCAGCGAGATCGCATCATATCCGGTGATGTCGCACAGCCACTTTTCCAGCCGAGCGAACAGCGCGTGATAGCCGCTCGCCTGCTCGCGGGGCACGAACGGATGCAGCGTCGCGAACTCCGGCCAGGTCAGCGGCATCATCTCGGTGGTCGCGTTCAGCTTCATGGTGCAGGATCCCAGCGGGATCATCGCGCGATCGAGCGCGAGGTCGCGATCACTGAGCTTGCGCATATAGCGCAGCATCTCGGTCTCCGAGCGATGCGCGTGGAAGACGGGGTGGGTGAGGAAAGCCGTGGTACGCTTCAGCGTCTCCGGCAGCGCCTCGCGCGTGGTGGCGTCGATCTCGGCGTAGGACAGCTGACCGCCGAAGGCGCGCCAGACCCCTTCGATCGTCGCAGGCGTCGTGGTTTCGTCGAGCGCGATGCGCAAGTTTGCGTCGCCGATGCCGAGATTGATCTTCTCGACCGCGGCACGTGCGATGATCTCGGCGCGCTTGCCGCCGGCATCGATGCTGATCGTGTCGAAGAAGGCTTCGTTCGCGGGCGCAAAGCCGAGCTTGCGCAAGCCTGCTGCCAGGACCGCGGTCCGGCGATGCACAATACGTGCGATCTGCGCGAGACCTTCGGGGCCATGATAAACCGCATACATCGCGGCAATCACGGCAAGCAGCACCTGCGCGGTACAGATGTTGGAGGTCGCCTTCTCGCGGCGGATGTGCTGCTCGCGGGTTTGCAGCGCCAGGCGATAGGCCGGGGCGCCGCGGCTATCCACGGAGAGGCCGACGATGCGGCCGGGCAGCGAGCGCTTCAGCGCATCGCGCACCGCCATATAGGCGGCGTGCGGCCCGCCATACCCCATCGGCACGCCAAAGCGCTGCGCCGATCCGATCGCGATGTCGGCCCCGAGCTCGCCGGGCGAGGCGAGCAGGGTCAGCGCCAGGAGGTCAGCGGCGACGATCGCGAGTGCGCCCTTGGCCTTGAGCGCTGCGATCGCGGGCCTGAGGTCGCGCACCGCGCCAGAAGAGCCCGGATATTGCAGCAGCGCGCCGAGCACGTCCGCCTTGTCGAGATCGGTGAGGGGATCGCCGACGATCAGCGTCCAGCCCAGCGGCTCGGCGCGGGTGCGCATCACAGCGAGCGTCTGCGGATGCACGTCCTTGTCGACGAAGAAGGCCTGCGCCTTCACCTGCGAATGCCGCTCGGCGAGCGCCATGGCTTCGGCCGCGGCGGTGGCTTCATCGAGCAGCGATGCGTTGGCGACGTCGAGCCCGGTGAGGTCGCAGATCATGGTCTGGAAGTTGAAGAGCGCTTCCAGCCGGCCCTGGCTGATCTCGGGCTGGTACGGCGTATAGGCCGTGTACCAGGCCGGGTTCTCCAGGATGTTGCGCTGGATGACGGCGGGCAGGATCGTGCCGGAATAGCCCTGGCCGATCAGCGAGGTGAAGACCTGGTTCTGGCGCGCGAGCTCGCCCATATGCGCGATCGCCTCGGTTTCGCTCAGCGGCTTGCCGAGATCGAGCGGAGCGGCCTGGCGGATCGAGGCCGGCAGCGTCTCCGCCATCAGCGCGTCGACGCTTCTAGCGCCGACTGCTTCGAGCATTGCGGTGACATCGCGCACTGATGGGCCGATGTGGCGGCGAACGAAACTTGCGGCGGTGTCGCCGTTGGTCTTGCGGTGCGCGGTCATCGCTTGCTCCATCGCTTTAAGCCGTATGTGCCTTGTAGGCGGCTTCATCCATGAGGCCGCCGAGTTCGCTCTTGTCGGCAATCTTGATCTTGAAGAACCAGGCCTTGCCCTGCGCGTCCGAATTCACCAGAGCCGGCTCGGCGGCGAGCTCGGGATTGGTCGCGAGCACTTCGCCTGAGATCGGCGCATAGACGTCGGAGGCGGCCTTGACCGATTCAACGACGGCGGCGGCTTCCGCCTTCTTCAGCACGCGGCCGAGCTTGGGCAGTTCGACGAACACGACGTCGCCGAGCTGCTGCTGTGCATAATCGGTGATGCCGACGGTGGCGACGTCGCCCTCGATGGCGAGCCATTCATGGTCGGAGGTGTACAGCGTCGTGGTCATTGTCGATCCTCAGCGTTTGTAGGTGTTTTTCACGAAGGGCATGGCGGCGACTGCGAGCGGCAGCCTTTGTCCACGCACCTCGGCAAAGAGTTTGGTGCCGAGCAAACTTAAGGCAGTCGGCACATAGCCCATCGCGACCGGGGCATTCAGGCTCGGGCCGAACCCGCCCGAGCTGACCTTTCCGATCGGCTCGCCTCCGGCTTGATCCGCAAACAGCAGCGCGCCTTCGCGCACCGGCGCGCGGCCCTCTGGCCGCAGTCCGACGCGGCGGCGGGATGCGCCATGGTCGAAATGCGCAAGGATCTTGTCGGCGCCGGGAAAACCGCCAGCGCGCGCACCGCCCGTGCGGCGGCTCTTCTGCACCGACCATTCCAGCGCGGCCTCGACCGGTGTGGTGGCAGCGTCGATGTCGTGGCCGTAGAGGCAGAGCCCGGCTTCCAGCCGCAGGCTGTCGCGGGCGCCAAGCCCGATCGGCATCACATCGGGATTTTGCAGCAGCATCTGCGCGAGGCGTTCGGCATCGGCAGCAGGAACCGAAATCTCGAACCCGTCTTCGCCGGTGTAGCCCGAACGCGAGACGAAGCACTTGATGCCGGCGACCTCGTGCGGACCGGCATCCATGAATTTCATTGCGGGCGCCGCCGCACACAGTTTCGCCAGCGCCGATTCCGCCTTGGGGCCCTGGAGAGCGATCAGTGCACGGTCGGCGAGCGATTCGATCTCGCAGGCGTCCGCAAGATTGGCGCGCAGATGCGCCTCGTCGGCGTCCTTGCAGGCGGCGTTGACGACCAGGAACAGGTGATCGCCGAAATTGGCAACCATCAGATCGTCGAGAATCCCGCCGTCTGCATTGGTGAACTGGGCGTAGCGCTGCCGCCCCTCGGCGATCGCTACGATGTCCTGCGGCACCAGGCGTTCCAGCGCGCGGGCGGCATCCTCGACCTTGCCCGACTTCGGGCGCAAGCGGAGCTGGCCCATATGGGAGACGTCGAACAGGCCGGCGGAAGCTCGGGTATGAAGGTGCTCTTTCAGCACGCCCGCAGGGTACTGCACGGGCATGTCGTAGCCCGCGAACGGCACCATCTTGCCGCCGAGCGACACATGCAGGTCATGAAGAGGGGTACGTTTCAGCGATTTCCGGTCGTCGGGTGCAAGCATCTCGGGGCCCTCGGCGGTTCCCCGGGGCCGATTCCCCTGGGACACCAGTCGAAGCCCCATCTGTCGCTGTGCCTGAGAGTATTATCCCGTCGGCGGGTGCCGGCGGGTCTTAAGCCCGTCGGCGCCTCTTTCCAGATGTCGTCAAAGCCACGCGGTCCTTTTGCCTGAGAGTTTCCGGGGCGGTTGCTCCTTCGGCGCCGGCAGATGTGCCGGTCTCTCCCGACGTGGCCGTACGATACAGGTACAGACCACAGGCCAGCCAAGCCTGTCAACGCGGCTTCTGCGTCTTTCAACGAAATTGCAGCGGGGCCTGCAGCGGGACCTGCGCGCCTGCGGCAACCCTCTGATCTTCTTGCACAGTTTCTGGACAGGGAAGCTGGCCTTGTCTAAAAGCGCTTTGGCCCGCAGATATCAGCCGAAACGTCAGGTTTGGACGGCAAGGAAGCGGGTTCGAAAGCGCGATGATTGTTTGAGCATGATCTTTCCGGAAAACCGCTTCACACTTTTCCGGATCATGCTCTAGCACACCCGATTGGATGAACATGAGCGGCGTCAACGAGATCAGGTCGACCTTTCTGAACTTCTTTGCCGAGAACGGCCACGAGATCGTTTCGTCCTCGCCGCTCGTGCCGCGCAACGACCCGACCTTGATGTTCACCAATGCCGGCATGGTGCAGTTCAAGAACGTCTTCACCGGCGTCGAGAAGCGGCCCTATCAGCGCGCCACCACCTCGCAGAAATGCGTGCGCGCCGGCGGCAAGCACAACGACCTCGACAATGTCGGCTACACCGCGCGCCATCTCACCTTCTTCGAGATGCTCGGCAACTTCTCGTTCGGCGACTATTTCAAGGAGCGCGCGATCGAGTTGGCCTGGAAGCTCATCACCAAAGACTTCGGGCTGAAGAAGGACAAGCTGCTCGTCACCGTCTACCACACCGACGACGAGGCGCACGGGCTCTGGAAGAAGATCGCCGGGTTCTCCGACGATCGCATCATCCGCATCCCGACATCAGACAATTTCTGGGCGATGGGCGACACCGGCCCGTGCGGCCCGTGCTCGGAGATCTTCATCGACCGCGGCGATCACATCTGGGGCGGGCCTCCGGGCTCGCCGGAAGAGGACGGCGACCGCTTCCTCGAATTCTGGAATCTCGTGTTCATGCAATACGAGCAGGTGACAAAGGAGGAGCGCGTGGATCTGCCGCGTCCCTCGATCGACACCGGCATGGGCCTGGAGCGCATGGCCTGCATCATGCAGGGCGTCGACAGCGTGTTCGAGACCGATCTGTTCCGCCATCTGATCGACGCGACCGCATCCGCGCTCGGCAGCGGCCCGAACGAACAGACCGTCGCCTCGTTCCGCGTCATCGCCGACCATCTGCGTTCTTCCGCTTTCCTGGTCGCGGATGGCGTGCTGCCGTCCAACGAGGGCCGCGGCTATGTGCTGCGCCGGATCATGCGCCGCGCGATGCGCCACGCGCAGCTCCTGGGCGCCAAGGAGCCGCTGATGCATCGCCTGGTCTGGGCGCTGGTCCGCGAGATGGGCCAGGCCTATCCCGATTTGATGCGCGCGGAGAATCTGATCGAGGAAACGCTGCGGCTGGAAGAGACCCGCTTCCGCAAGACGCTGTCGCGCGGCCTCGCCATCCTCGACGAGAAGAGCGCCTCGCTGAAGAAGGGCGACATGTTCGACGGCGACGTCGCCTTCACCCTGTACGACACCTATGGTTTTCCGCTCGACCTGACCCAGGACGCGCTGAAGTCGCGCGGCATCGGCGTCGACCAGGCTGCGTTCACCGACGCGATGGAGCGGCAGAAGGCCAAGGCGCGCGAGTCCTGGAAGGGGTCGGGCGAGGCGGCCTCCGAGGCGATCTGGTTCCCGCTGCGCGAGAAGCTCGGGGCCACCGAATTCCTGGGCTACGAGACCGAGAGCGCCGAAGGCGTGGTGTCCGCGCTGGTGAAGGATGGTGCTGAGGTCGCGAGCCTGAGGGCGGGTGACACCGGCGCCATCGTGCTGAACCAGACGCCGTTCTATGCGGAATCAGGCGGCCAAGTCGGCGACACCGGCGTGCTCACCGGTGAGGGTGGGATCAGGTTCCGCGTCACCGACACGCAGAAGAAGCTCGGCGATTTCTTCGTGCATGTCGGCACGGTCGAGAGCGGCGAAGTGAAGGTCGGCACCGCGCTGCAGCTCGAGGTCGATCATTCCCGGCGCTCCTCGATCCGTGCGCATCACTCGGCGACGCACCTCATTCACGAGGCGCTGCGCCAGGTGCTCGGCGATCACATCGCCCAGCGCGGCTCGATGGTCGCGCCTGATCGCCTGCGCTTCGACTTCGTGCATCCGAAGCCGATCACGGCGGAGGAGCTTGCCCGCGTCGAGGACATCGCCAACGACGTGGTGCTGGAGAACGACGAGGTCACGACCCGCGTGATGGGCGTCGACGAAGCCCGTGAAGCCGGGGCGCGCGCGCTGTTCGGCGAGAAATATGGTGACGAGGTGCGTGTCGTCTCGATGGGCAAGACCGCGCGCGAGCGCGGCGCCAATGCGCTCGGCTGGTCGGTCGAACTCTGCGGCGGCACGCATGTGCGGCGCACCGGCGACATCGGCCTGATCACGCTGACGAGCGAGAGCGCGGTCGCCTCGGGCGTTCGCCGCATCGAGGCGCTGACCGGCAATTACGCACGCAAGCACGCCAACGACACCATGACTTTGGCGAAGACCGCGGCGAACGAGCTGCGCACGTCCCTCGACGACGTCCCGGCACGCATCGCCGCGCTGATGGAGGAGCGCAAGAAGCTCGAGCGCGAGCTCTCGGATGCCCGCAAGAAGCTGGCGATGGGCGGCGGCGCGGCGGCGGGCAATGGCGCGGCTTCCGGCGTGCGCGAGGCGGGCGGCGTCAAGCTGATGGCGCGCGCGGTCGAAGGCATCGAGATGAAGGATCTCAAGAGCCTCGCCGACGAGGCCAAGAAGCAGATCGGCTCCGGCGTCGTCGCCATCGTCGGCGTCACCGAGGACGGCAAGGCGGGAATCGTGGTCGGCGTCACCGCCGATCTCACCGCGCGCTTCAACGCCGTGAACCTCGTGCGCGTCGCCTCCGAGGCGCTCGGCGGCAAGGGCGGCGGCGGCCGCCCCGACATGGCGCAGGCGGGCGGCCCCGATGGCGGCAAGGCAACCGAGGCGCTGGCGGCAATCGAAAAAGCGATGGGGGCGGCGTAAACGCCATGCGCCTCGTTTCGCGAGGACGTGGGCTTCGCGATCCGAATTTGAGGGATCGCCTCTACGAATTGCTGGAGCACGATCCGCTTGCTTACTCGATCGGGTCGCGCTTCATCCAGCTCATCATCGGCGTCATCGTGCTCAACGTGGTCGCGATGGTGCTCGCCTCGGTGCCGGAGCTGGACGCGCAGTTCGCCGTGCTGTTCTCGTGCGTCAGCATCCTCTGCGTGATCGTGTTCGCGCTGGAATATCTAGCACGGCTCTGGACGGTGGCGGGCCACACGCCGCGCAAGGGCTCTACGCTGTCAGACCGGCTCGGCTATGTTTTCTCGGCGCTCGGCATCATCGACCTCATGGCGTTCCTGCCGGCCGCGGTGGTGCTGGCCACGGGCCGGCACGCGACGCTGGCGGCGCTCGGCGTGCTGCCGTTCTTCAAGCTGATCCGCTATTCGCCGGCGATGCGCTCGCTGCTTGCGGCGGTGCATGCCGAGCGGCGCGCGCTGATCGGCTGCATCGTCATCCTGGCCGGTGCGGTCCTGACCTTCGCCTCGCTGCTCTACGCCATCGAGCGCGACGTGCAGCCGGACAAGCTCGGCACCATCCCCCAGGCGATGTGGTGGGCGATCGTGACGCTCGGCACCGTCGGCTATGGCGACGTGGTGCCGGTGACGGCGCTCGGCAAGATCATCTCGGTGTTCACCATCATCTCGGGCTTCGCGATGATCGCGCTGCCGGTTGCGATCATCTCGACCGCCTTTGCCGAGGAGGTGAAGCGGCGCGACTTCGTCGTCACCTGGGGCATGCTGGCGCGGGTGCCGCTGTTCTCGCATCTGGGAGCGGCGGAGATCGCCGACATCATGCGGCTGCTCCGCGCGCGGACCGTGGAGCAGGGCGAGATCCTGGTTCGGCGTGGGGACGCAGCCTCGTCGATGTATTTCATCACGGCCGGCGAGGTCGAGATCGCGCTGCCGAGCCAGCATGTGCGGCTTGCCGACGGTACGTTCTTCGGCGAGATCGCGCTGCTGCACAAGACCAAGCGCAGCGGCACTGTGACGGCGACGCGCAAGACGCGTCTCTTGGTGCTCGATGCCCAGGACTTCCACGCCCTGATCGCGCGCATGCCGACGCTGGCGGCGCATGTTCACCGGACTGCCAAGGCACGGCTGGAAGAGACCGGCGGCGATCTTGCGCCCGCCGAGCTCGCGCAAGCCGAGCGCGAGGGCACCGACCGCTGAGCGGTCAGCCTTTTTTCAGGAAAACATACTCGGCCGAGTAGGGCGCGCTTCTGAACTCGCCGGCCTTGTCGCAGGCGCCCTCGAGCTTGCCGCCATGGGTGTTGATGCGCTGGACCGTCGAGACCGGCGTCAGCATGCCGCTGCCGCGGTGAGCGGTGACCTCCAGCTTCAGCCAGGGGATATCGGCAGGCGTTGCGCCCGGCGCGTTGCCGGCGACCTTGGCGGCCACGGCGCTGCCGTCGGTGTGCTCCCAGTTCGGCCCGGCATAGTGGCGGCCGACGGTCTTGCCGTCGGACAAGAGTGTCGCGATCGGCTCGCGGAAGCTCCAGGCGAGCTTGCCGTCGGTACCGGCCTTGCACTCATAGACCTGCGCGCCCTCGGCGTGGACGCTGAGCACGATGTTCTCACCGGATGCGGCGATGGCGTCGGGCAGCGTCTCGGCGGCGGAGGCCGGCCCGATCATGGCCGCGAGCAACAGCAGGCAGGGGGCGGCAAGCTTGATGAACATGGTCGGTCTCCAGGGAGGGCTCTTACAAAAAGAACGGGCCGCGCTCAAAGATGCGGCCCGTAATAATGGCTGGCCCAGTCGGGCTAAATTGCGGATGGCAGCTTACGCCGCCAGCGCCTTCACCAGGTTGTCAGCGACCTTGTCGAGGAAGCCTGTCGTCGAGAGCCAGCGCTGGTCGGCGCCGACCAGGAGCGCGAGGTCCTTGGTCATGTAGCCTTCCTCAACGGTGTCGACGCAGACCTTCTCCAGCGTGTTCGCGAACTTGGCGAGCTCGGCATTGTTGTCGAGCTTGGCGCGATGGGCGAGGCCGCGGGTCCAGGCGAAGATCGAGGCGATCGAGTTGGTCGAGGTCTCCTTGCCCTTCTGGTGCTCGCGATAATGGCGGGTCACCGTCCCGTGGGCGGCTTCCGCTTCGACCGTCTTGCCGTCGGGGGTCAGCAGCACCGAGGTCATCAGGCCGAGCGAGCCGTAGCCCTGCGCGACCGTGTCGGACTGCACGTCGCCGTCGTAGTTCTTACAGGCCCAGACGTAGCCGCCGGACCATTTCAGCGCCGAGGCGACCATGTCGTCGATCAGGCGGTGCTCGTAGGTCAGGCCCTTGGCGTCGAACTCCTTCTTGAACTCCTTGTCGAAGATCTCCTGGAAGATGTCCTTGAAGCGGCCGTCATAGACCTTCAGAATCGTGTTCTTGGTCGACAGGTAGACCGGGTAGCCGCGCAGCAGGCCGTAGTTGAACGAGGCGCGGGCGAAGTC
The DNA here is from genome assembly GCF_054967145.1 of Bradyrhizobium sp. UFLA06-24. NCBI lineage: Bacteria > Pseudomonadati > Pseudomonadota > Alphaproteobacteria > Hyphomicrobiales > Nitrobacteraceae > Bradyrhizobium > Bradyrhizobium sp. UFLA06-24. The sequence goes on along the minus strand of NZ_JADFUE010000078.1, from coordinate 10,912 downwards.
GATGATGCTGTCGTCGAGATTGTACATCTCCATGGCGACGCCGGCGCCCGGAGCCTTGAACACTTCCTTCTCGATCACGGTGCCGTCCTCGCCGACGAACTTCAGCGAGAGGGTGCCCTTGCCCGGGAACTTGATGTCGGTGGCGCGGTACTGGTCGCCATAAGCGTGGCGGCCGATGATGATCGGCTTGGTCCAGCCGGGAACGAGGCGCGGCACGTTCTTGCAGATGATCGGCTCGCGGAAGATGCAGCCGCCGAGGATGTTGCGGATGGTGCCGTTCGGCGACTTCCACATCTGCTTGAGGTTGAACTCCTTCACCCGGGCTTCGTCAGGGGTGATGGTGGCGCACTTGACGCCGACGCCGACCTTCTTGATCGCCTCGGCCGCGTCGATCGTCACCTGATCGTTGGTCTGGTCGCGGTACTCCATGCCCAGGTCGAAATAGAGCAGCTCGACATCCAGGAACGGGTTGATCAACTTGTCCTTGATGTACTGCCAGATGATCCGGGTCATCTCGTCGCCATCGAGTTCGACGACGGGATTGGATACCTTGATTTTTGCCATGATCGGGGAAGCCCTCTTCGGAATGGGCACTTGCGGTGCGCCGACGTGAATATCCGCCGCCTCTTAGCACCTGATAGCAGCGGGCGAAAGCCAAGTGATTATGCACTTTTAGCCCATCCAGCTTCCACGGACGGGGGGCGGGGCCGGCCGCCGCGGCCCGGGCCGGATCAAGATTTCAACGCAGGTTCAAAAGCCGAATCCAACCCGTTATTTCCCTTGAGAATTCTGTCAGGACAGGCAAACGACAGGCGGACAAAGCCGGCCGGTCGGCAGCCGGCTCTGAATCAAATCCTAAGAGCGCCTCGCCAGGGCCTTGAGAAACCAGAGTGAAAGCGAAACGAGATGTCGGGGACTGACAAGAGCAAGACGGGAATGTCCCTCGTCGGCCCCATCGTGATCCTGGTCGAGCCGCAGCTCGGGGAAAACATCGGCATGGCTGCGCGCGCGATGGGTAACTTCGCCCTGAGCGCTCTGCGCATCGTCAACCCGAGGGACGGTTGGCCCAACATCGCCGCCCAGCGCGCCGCCGCTGGCGCCGACCACATCCTGGAAAAGGTCGAGCTGTTCGACGCGGTCGAGCAGGCGGTCGCTGACCTCGATCTCTTGTTCGCCACCACCGCGCGGCCCCACGACCAGGCCAAGCCGGTGGTCGGGCCGGAGGCCGCAGCGAGCGAAATCGCCGGGCACGTCGCCACCGGCGGCAAGGCCGGTATCCTGTTCGGTCGGGAGCGCTGGGGCCTGACCAATGAGGAGGTCGGGCTCTCCAACCGCATCATCACCTTTCCGGTCAATCCGGGCTTTGCCTCGCTCAACCTTGCCCAGGCCGTGCTGCTGGTGGGCTACGAATGGTTCAAGCATGCGACCTCGGGCGCGCTGCCGCACGTCATGCCCGAGCGTTCCGAGCGCGCCTCGCAGCACCAGATGCAGGCCTTCTTCGACAACCTCGTGCGCGAGCTCGACAAGGTCGAGTTCCTGCGCCCGGCCGAGAAGCGCGACACCATGCTGGTCAATCTGCGCAACATCTTCACCCGGATGGAGCCGACCAAGCAGGACATGCACACCCTCCATGGAGTGATCATGGCCATCGCGGAAGGCCGCAAGGGCCCGGCCAAGGGCGGCGTGCTCGACGGCGAGCAGGCCACGCGCCTGCGCGCACTTTTGGCCGAGCACGGGCAGGGCGGCGGCGTCCCTGATAGCGGCTCGACCGTGCGCGGCCTCGCCCGACTGCTCCGCCGCAACCCGACCGATGCCGAACGCCTGCTTTGGCAGGCGCTGACGCGCGACCGCCGCTTCGCAGGTGGGTTCAAGCGCCAGACTCCGGTCGGCCGCCACATCCCCGACTTCGTCTCTTTCCCGCACCGGATCGCGATCGAGCTGGTCAACCCGGGCGAGGGCGAGACCATCGCCGCCGACCGCGCCTCGCGGCGGGCGTGGCTGGAGGCGCGCGATTATCGCGTGCTGGAGATTCGGGCTGCGGATGTCGAGCGCGATCTCGAGGCGGAGCTGGTGCGGCTGCAGGGGATGATGGGGCAGAGCCCGTAGGAATCACACGCGCAGGTTTCCTAGGGTGGGCAAAGGCGCGATAGCGCCGTGCCCACGACCTTTCGCCTCCGGGCGAGGTGGTGGGCACGCTTCGCTTTGCCCGCCCTACGAGACCGTCACCTATCGGCCGAGCTGCACGTCGCGCTCCACCGCGATCCATGTCGTCTTCGCCACGGCCAGCAAGCTTCCTGCTTCGTCATGCAGCGCGGCCTCGGCGGTGCGCTTGCGGCCGTCGCGGCCGGTGGGCCAGGTGGTGATGATGCAGCGGTCGCCGGGGCGCGGGCGGGATTCGATGCGCGCTGACATGCGTCCGAGCAAGAGCGGAGTTCGGTCGACAACGCTGCTCTGCGGATCGCAATTGCAGGCAAAGCCGGTGGGACAATCGAGCGCTGACCACAGGAATTCGGTCGCGATCAGGCCGTCCTCGGCGGCGAGATTGGGATCTGGTATCCAGCTCGCTGCGAGCACGGGCGTGGGTGCGTGTCGTCCGAGCGGGCCGGCGAAAATGCGCAGGCCGTCTCCTGCGGCCCTGGCGGGGCCGCAGACGAAGCAGGTCGGCAGGGGATGCTCGTGCGGCTTCACCGGTGTCAACAATTCGGCGGCGCAGGCTTCCTCGAAGCTGGCCTTTTCCAGTCGCGCGAGCTCGACACTCACCGCGCGTCCGGTCGCGACGAGTTTGGCGCCGTCGCGAAGCTCCCATGTTCCTTCGTCGGTTGCGGTTGTCGCGAGCGGCGTGTCCAGGGGAGGTGGCGCGCGTAACGTCACTTCGGCGCCTGCGGGAATGTGCTGGGCCAGCCGACCGCAAACATAGCCGCCGTTGCCGGAGTTCGGCGGACCGCAATAGCGCTTGTCGATGATGATCTCGGTCAAGTCTTGCCTTCCTCTCTTGCCAGTCCTCGCGCACTCTATCGGATCTTGAGTACAATTCTTCCCTGAACCGTCCGATTGGCCACGGCGCGCATGGCTTCACTTGCCTCCTCCAAAGGGAGGACGCGATCGATGTGCGGGCGGATTGCTCCCTCGGCCAGCAATTGCATCAGGGTGTCGTTCATGCGCGCGGCCTCGTCGGGAAATTTCTCGGCCCAGGCGCCGACGAAGACGCCGATGATGGCGTAGTTCTTCAGCAGCGGCAGGTTCATCGGAATCTGTGGAATCACGCCGCTGGTGAAGCCGATCGGCATCAGCCGCCCGCCCCAGTTCATCAACCGGGCCATCTGCTCGAGGATAGTTCCTCCGACATTGTCGAAGCCGATATCGATGCCCTGGCCTGAGGTGATCGACTTGATCCGGTCGCGCAGATCCTCGCTGCGATAATTAATGACCTCGCTGGCGCCATAGCGTCGCACCAGCGCCGCCTTGTCGTCGGAGCCGACGCCGGCGACGACGCGCAGGCCGAGATGGCGAGCGAGATCAACGGCGGCGAGCCCGACGCCGCCGGCCGCGCCCGTGACGAACAGGGTTTCATCGGCTTTCGCGCGGGCGCGCTCGACCAGCGCATAATAGGCGGTGCCGTAGACGTGCAGCACGGTCGCCGCCGTCTCGAACGCGACACCGTCAGGCAGACGCACGCTCTTGGATTCCTTTGCGATCATGCGTTCGGCGTAGGCGCCGGTCCAGCTGCTGCACGCCACGCGATCACCCGGGGCGAATGTTGTGACTCGCTCGCCGACGGCGATCACGACACCGGCGGCTTCCGTGCCTGGCACGAAGGGCAGCGACGGCCGCATCTGGTAGAGGCCCGAGACCATCAACTGATCCATGAAGCTCACCGAAGCCGCATGGACCTCGATGAGGATCTCGTCGCCGGCGGGCCTGAGCACCTCGATCTCGCCGACGCGCAAATCCGCAGGACCGGTGAACGCGTGGCAGAGAACTGCTTTCATCGTGGCGCTCCATGGCATGGCGGACTTTCTCGCCGGTCACTCAGCGGCGTCGCATATCCCGCCACGAGCTTGACGAAATCGGCCTGCCGCGTGGCGCCGGTCTTCTCGAACAAGCGACGGAGATGCGTCTTGACCGTCGAACAGGCGACGCCGAGCCCGCGGGCTACTTGCGGAACGCCTCCGAGCTCCACGATCGCGAGCAGCACGCGCAGCTCGGTCGGGGTCAACTTGAACGCCTGACGGAGCGCATCCGAGCGGGTGGGGATCGCCAGCGCCGCCATGCGAACGAACAACGCGGCCACGGCTGTGCCAGCGGCACCCGCGCATTGGTGCGGGCCTGATCGCAGCGGCAGCACATGGGCGATGTAGCGATCCCCATCCAGCCCGCTCATCGGGATGGCGATAGCGCCCGGGTAAGCGTCGCCGCCGTCAATCGGCGCCAGGACCTGCCGCAATGTCTGACTGACGGCGGGATCGCAGGCCATCAGCTGGCCGCGGATATCGAGCAGGACGTTGCAGGTGGCGAGAATGGCCCGCCCGCTCGCGTTGGCGTGGAGGAGCCGCGCATGTGCGTCAACGAGATACGTGCCGAAGTCGAGCCCATCGAGTATATCGGCGAACGTCGCCGCGTCCGCGGACATCAGGGGGAGAGGGAAGAGCGCGTTCATTGGGGCGATCCAATAGGCTGGCGATCTTCGGTCTGGCGGCGAACGAACGGACGCGGCAGCAGCATGGGGACGCGGCGGCGATAGTCCTGGTAGGCGGTGCCGAACACCGCGATCAGGTCGCGTTCCTCGAACTGCAAAGCGACCAGGATGTAGGCCGTGTTGGCGAGCGCGAGCAACAGATGGCCCATCGTCATCTCGGGCGCCGCCCAGAACGCGAGCAGAAAGCCAAGCATGATGGGATGCCGGACGAGCTTGTAGAGCAGGGGTGTCCGGAAGGATTGAGCCGGCATCTCGGCTCCGCGCCACGCGACGAACGCCTGGCGCAGGCCGAACAGATCGAAATGATCGATCATGTGGGTCGAGGCGAATGCGATCAACCAGCCGAGCCAATGCGCTGAGGTCAGCAGCCCGGCTGCAAGGCCTTCAGTCTGCCAGATCACAGTCGGGATCGGACGCCATTGCCAGAACAGCAGGAGCAGGATCAGGCTGGAGAGCAGCACATAGGTGCTGCGCTGGCAGGCCGTGGGAAGGAGTTTGGCCGACCAACGCTTGAAAGCCGGGCGCGCCATCACGCTGTGCTGGAGGGCAAACAGGCTCATCAGCAAGAGGTTGACGATGACGGCCTCGCCCAAATTCGAGGAGGTGCCGACGTCGATCGACTTCGGCACGACATAATTGCCGACGAAACCGAGCGCATAGAGAAACGAGAGCGTGAACAGAGCGTAACTTACGAATGCGTAGAGCAGGATCAGGACGCGCGAGACCATGTTTTTTCCTATTGTGCCGGATGCAGCGGTGCCGCATGCAAGAGCCTGAATCGCCCGCAAGCGAAGAGGCTCGATCTGGCGTAAGGACTAATGTTCGACCGTCCCCTGTGCGTCCCCCGAGTGGAGGAAGGATTCCATGACGGCTTTCTCGCTTGCGGCGTTCGGGTTCCCGGAGGTCCATGCCGACGGCCGCCCGGTCAAGCTGGCCCTGCGCAAGGGGCTTGCGCTGCTGGTCTATCTTGCGGAGGCCAAAGGCGCCGTCGCCCGGGACGTGATGGCCACGCAGTTGTGGCCCGAGGCTGACCGCGAGACCGGTCTGGCGCGCTTACGGCGGCTGCTTCATCGGATCGAGCTCGCGCTCGGCGAGCCGGTGTTCCAGACCGACCGCACCAGCGTGCGCTGGTCTCCGGCGGTCGAGCTGACGCTAGATGCGCGTCTGTTCGAGAGCGCCTGCGACCGCGGCGCGTTCGAGGAAGCCTGTCAGATCTACCGTAGCGACTTCCTCGCGGGCTTCTCGCCGGAGGACGCGCCCGAGTTCGACGATTGGGCGTTCTTTCGCCGCGAGGCGCTGCGCGGGCGGCTCGTGCATGCGCTGGAGCGGCTGGTGCAGGACAAGAATGCCGCCGGCGATCATGTGGCCGCAACCGCGCATGCGCGCAGGCTGGTCGGGCTCGATCCGCTCAGCGAAGTCTATGGCCGGCATCTGATCCGCAGCCTGCTGCTGTCAGGTGACCGCAGCGCGGCGGAGCGGCACCACGCCGCGCTGACGCAGCGGCTGCGCGACGAGCTCGACGTAGCGCCGGAGGCCGAGACCGAGGCGCTGATGAGTCCCGCTGCGGCGCCGCCGGCTGTGCCGACGACGCGTTACGTCAAGGGCTCGGGCGTGCATCTGGCCTATCAGACCTATGGCAGCGGCTCGCTCGATATCCTGGTCATGCCGGGCTTCGTCTCGCATGTGGAGCGCGCCTGGGAGCATCCCGCCAGCCGCAAATTCCTGGCGTCGTTGATGAAGCTCGGTCGCCTGATCGTGTTCGATCGCCGCGGCATCGGGTTGTCCGACCGTGTCGGGTCAGCTCCCGATATCGACGTCACCGCCGAGGATATCGGCACCGTGCTGCAGGCGGCGGAGTCGCGCCGTGTCGTGCTGTTCGGTGCCTCCGAGTGTGGGCCGGCTTGCGTCAAGTTCGCGGTCGATGAGCCGCGCCGCGTCGCCGGTCTCATTCTCTTCGGCGCATTGGCAAAAGGCTGCTGGGCGGAGGACTACCCGCATGCGTTGCGTGCCGGCCAGTACGATGCGTGGAGCAAGCATCTCGTCACGCAATGGGGCGGCCCGGTCGGGATCGAAGCCTTTGCGCCGAGCCTTGCCGAGGATCCGCAGGCGCGCGCCTGGTGGGCGGGGTTGCTGCGAGCAGCCTCCAGTCCCGGCGGCATCTCGGCCGTGCTGGGGGCGTTTCGTGACGCCGACGTGCGGCACCTGCTGCCGCAAATCACGGTACCTACGCTGGTGCTGCACCGGCGCGGCGACAAGGCGGTTCGGATCGCGGCCGGCCGCGACGTCGCGAGCCGGATTCCGGGCGCGCGATTCGTCGAGCTCGACGGCGACGATCACTGGTTCTTTGCCGGCGATCAGCAACCGGTGCTGGAGGCGATCGGGCGGTTTACGGAAGAAATGAAGCGATAGGGCTCGGTCTCGTAGCGTGGCAAAGCGAAGCGTGGCCCACCGTGCCGTTCGAGATCAACCGATGAAGTTCGTGGGCACGGCGCTGCGCGCCTTTGCCCACCCTACCGGACCGGTGCAAGATCACACCGCCTCCAACTCGCGCTTCTTCTTCGCCTTGCTTTGGCCGAGCAGGGGGCCGGCCGTCAGCGCTGCAGTGTCGGCGACGCCCGGATCGCGCGAGATCATCGCGGCCACGATCGCACCGTCGATGATGAGGCCGAGCTGGTGCGCGAGCACGGCGGGATCGGTCGAGCCGAGCTCGCCGGCGAGTTTTTCGATGTGGCCGAGCACGATCTTCTTGTGCTTGAGCGCGATGGTCCGGAATTGCTTGGCGTCCTTGTCATGCTCGCCGACGGCGTTGATGAAGGGGCAGCCGTAGAAGCGCTCTTCGGCAAACCAGCTCTTCAGCGCAGGGAAGATGCGCGTGAGTTTCGCCTGCGCATCGCCGCCGCCTTGCTCCATGGCGCCGATGAACCATTCGCGCCACTGCCTGCCTTCGCTCTCCAGCACGGCGTTGACCAGATTGGTCTTGGAGCCGAACAACTTGTAGAGCGTGGTCTTCGCCGTGCCGGCTTCCTCGATGATCGCATCGATGCCGGTGGCGTTGATGCCGTTCTTGCAGAACAGATGCGAGGCCGCACTGAGCAGGCGCCCGCGCGCGGACTCGTCGTCACCTGCGCCGGCGTGGGGCGAACTGGAATTCTTCTTCGATGCAGCTTTTGCCATGAGTGCAAACTTACCTGCAGGCAGGTCGCATCAGCAAGACGCATCTGTTCGGCGCCGAAAAGATTCGCATGGGGATGCGCATTTGCATCGCCTTTGAGCAAAGCGCAGCCGGTCAATCCGTGGGCAGGCGAGGCTAAGCGGCTCCAATGTCTGGTTTTTCGATTTCGGGAGGCTCTGGCACGCTCCGTGCAAGGAAACAGACCGTTCGGTATCCTGCCGATTTCCACTTTTGCCAGGGAGAAGATGATGACTGCCGTCGTTCAAAAGACAGTGCTGACGGGTTGCCTCGCGCCCATCGACAAGAATGGCCTCGAGCAACTGATCGCGAGCGGCAAGGCCAATCCGAAGGTCGTCAAGACCTTGAAATGCAAGACGGTCGCGGAAGGCAAATTCCGCCACGCCAACTACATCCGCAATCTGCCGCCCTACATCGTCGACGAGCCGCCGGGCCTGCTGGGTGACGATACCGCGCCCAATCCATCGGAGGCTTCGCTCGCCGCGCTCGGCTCGTGCCTTGCCGTCGGTCTGCACGCCAACGCCGTGCATCGCGGCTGGATCGTCAACAAGCTCGAGCTGGAGCTCGAGGGGGACCTCAACATCACCGCGGTCTGGGGCACCGGCGACGTCTCCGACAAGCCGGTCGGCTTCACTGATGTCCGCGTCAAGGTGGACATGGAATGCGAGGGCATCTCGCCGGACGAGATCAACGCGCTGGTCGCCCATGTGAAGAAGTGGTCGCCGGTCGCCAACACCTTCACCCGCCCGGTCAATCTCGAGGTCGGCATCTAGGCTCACGGCAACAGGACATCAGGTGCGGGAGACGATCATGGGTTCACTGGCTTTATCTCGAACCGAAGTTATGGATCAGCCCGCACCGTCCATTGCGGGCGAGGTGGCGCGGATCGCACGCGAGCAGCTCGCGCCGCTCGCCGCCGGCATCGACGACGGCACGGTCTATCCGGCCGAGGTGCTGCGTGCATTCGGCGCGGTCGGCGCCTGGAGCAGTCACGTGCCTCAGGAGGGACCTGCGGATTTGCGCTGCGCCATCCAGGCGATGGCGGCGATCGGCGAAGTCTGCGGCAGCACGGCCTTCATGGCATGGTGCCAGAACGCGCTGGTCTGGTACGCCGCCAACTCGACCAACGTGAAGCTCGCCAAGCGCTTTGGCGATGCCTTCTCGACCGGCCGCGTGCTCGGCGGCACCGGGCTCTCCAATCCGATGAAGAGCTTCTTCGGCATCGAGAAACTGAAATTGAAAGGCCGCAAGGTCGAGGGCGGCTACATCGTGCGCGGTGCGCTGCCCTGGGTCTCCAATCTCGGGCCGGGCCATTATTTCGGCACGATCTTCGAGCGCGAGGACGACAAGGGCACCGCAAACGGCGGGGCCCGGACCGTCATGTTCCTGGCCGACTGCTCGGATCCTGCGATTACGTTGACACCGTGCAAGCCATTTCTCGCCATGGACGGCACCGGAACCTACGGCGTGCAGTTTCGCGAGGTGTTCGTACCGGATGAATTGATCTTGGCGGATCCCGCCGAACCTTTCGTCAAGAAGATCCGCGCCGGTTTCATCCTGCTCCAGGCCGGCATGGCACTCGGCCTCATCAGGGACTGCATCAACATCATGGACGAGGTCGGCAATCCGCTCGGCCACATCAACCGCTATCTGCCGCAGCAGCCGGTGCACCTCCGCGATCTCGCGAGCGAGCTCGAGGCCGAGACCATGGCACTGGCGCGCGACCCCTACAATGAAGAGGAGACCTATTGGCGCAAGGTGATTGCGCTCCGTCTTCGTGCCGGCGAAGCCAGCGTCGCGGCGGCCCATGCAGCGATGCTGCATTGTGGCGCACGCGGCTATCTCAAGAGCCACCGCGCGCAGCGTCGGCTGCGCGAGGCCTATTTCGTCGCGATCGTCACGCCTGCCACCAAGCAGCTGCGCAAGATGCTCGCCGATTCCTGATCTTTGCGAGTCCACCCCCGAAAGACCCCCAACCTCAACGGAGAGGCTGCCATGACTGACGTTCTGATCACTGCCGTCGAACTCGCCGATCTCTTGAAGCTAGAGCCCTGTGTCGTGATCGACACCCGCAATCCCGACGCCTACGCCGCCGGACACCTCCCGGGTGCCGTCAACGTGCACGAGATCTTCACCTTCCTAGCGACCTCGACGCCGGAGGGCATCAGTGAGCTGAAGACGAAGTTTGCCGACGCCTTCGGCGCGGCCGGTCTCTCCGGCAAGGAGACGGCGGTGATCTACGAGCAATCGATGAATTCCGGCTTCGGCCAGTCCTGCCGCGGCTATTACCTGCTCACCATGCTCGGCTATCCCAAGGTGAAGGTGCTGCATGGCGGCTTCGAGGCCTGGTCGGGCGCGGGCTTCCCTGTGACCAAGGATGTCCCGACACCGGCCAAGGCCTCGTTCGCCATCGTGCCCGAGGCGGGCGACATCCTGATCGACGCCAAGACCATGCTCGCGGCGGTCGGCAAGCCCGGCATCGCCATCCTCGACGTCCGCGATGTCGACGAGTGGATCGGCGACAGCTCCTCGCCGTACGGCAAGGATTTCTGCCCGCGCAAGGGCCGCATCCCCGGCGCCGTCTGGCTCGAATGGTACCGCATGATGAAGCCGACCGCCGAGGGCCCGCGCTTCAAGTCCAAGGACGAGATCCTGGCGGAATGCGCCACCGTCGGCATCTCGCCGACGACGCCGGTCTATCTCTACTGCTTCAAGGGCGCGCGCGCCTCCAACACCTTCCTCGCGCTCAAGAACGCCGGCGTGAAGGACGTGAGGATGTATTTCGGCTCCTGGAACGAATGGTCGCGCGATCCGTCGCTGCCGATCGAGCAGGGGCTGCCGGTGGCTGCCCAGGTAACAGGCAAAGCGGCATAGAACCTGCATGTTTCCCGTGGCCCGGTTGCACAAGGTGCAGCCGGACCACGATGGAATTTTGAGCCGACGCGGCGGCCAGCGAAGCACGCCGCTCGGATGTGACAAAGGGGCGCAGCAGCTGTCTCTTATACACATCTGACGCTGCCGACGAA
>NZ_JADFUE010000077.1:0-26590 GCF_054967145.1 Bradyrhizobium sp. UFLA06-24 | reverse complement strand
CGATGTCCTGGCGCTCGCGCCACCCATGAGCGTGCTCCTCGCCGACAAAGGGTATGATGGCGACAAGCTTCGCGGCGAAATCATTCGTCGTGGCGCCAAGCCCGTAATCCCCAATAAATCTAACCGTGTCGTCATCCATCGCTTCAACAAACGCGCCTACAAAGGACGAAATGTCATCGAACGCTGCTTTTGCAGGCTCAAGGACTTCCGGCGCATCGCCACGCGATATGACAAGCTCGCCCGTAATTTTTTGGCCGCTGTTCATCTCGCCGCTCTCGTCGCATATTGGCTCAATTGAGTCTGGACCCTAGGCAGCTCTCCGGCAAGAATGAGAACTTGCGCAGCCAAACGTTCCGGATCCTTGCTCGTCTGAAGCAACGCTGGGGGTAGTGTCGCGTGGGTGATGGCTTCGCTTCGGAGATAATCCGATAGCTTGTTCCTCGCTTGACGGATCTCTTCCGCAGGCAAGTGCAAAGCCGCTCCGGAGCCAAACGCCATAAGAAGCTCCCAAGCGCTTGCATCAAAAGCGATGGAGGCGAACTGCACGACTCGGCTGTTGGAAGAAGCGCCAAAGAGGCCGACCTGAGCCGACAGCAGATTGACCAACCCCCGATGCTGGACCATGACCCCCTTTGGGGTTCCGGTTGAGCCTGAGGTGTAGATCACATAAGCGAGATGGCCGGATGTGAGGCCAAGCGTGTGCCGGTCTGGGTTCGAAGCCGGCCGTTCGGCCCAGGCGGGCGTGGCCGTCTCCAGATCAATGACCGTCACCTCGGTCAGCACTTCGGGGCCGAGTGCTGCGCGACCGACGACGTCGCATAGCAGCAGCCGCGGCGCGGCATCGTTGACAACCTGACGCAGCCGCTCGCTGGGATAGGCTGGGTCCAGCGGCAGATAGGCACCGCCCGCCTTCAGGATCGCCAAGATGCCAACCATCATCATCAGGCTGCGTTCGAGGCAGATTGCCACCGGCTGGTCCGGCTTGACCCCAAGCTCGATCAGAAGATGCGCCAGCCGGTTGGCCCGCGCGTTGAGCTCGCCATAGCTCAGCCGCTCGTTTTCGCAGACCAGCGCCACCGCCTCCGGCGCCTTTTGCACCTGCGCCTCGAACAGCTCATGGACGCACTGCTCTGTTGGATAGGCCTCTTCCGTCCGGTTCAGATCCTCCAGCAGATAGGTGCGCTCCTCAGCCGGCAAGATGTCGAGCTCGCGTACCGGCGTATCCGGGGCATGCTCCAGCGCCTCTGCCAGCTGCTCGAGCGACCGCTGCATGTAGCCGCAGATCCGATCCGCCGAGATTGGCTCCGCCACCTGCACAGTGAGGCCCAGCGCCTCGCCAAAATCCTCAACCGACAGGGTCAGCGGATAGTTAGTGCGTTCCTCCCCGCCCAGCCATTCCATACCCGACAAGACATCATCCGTCCCGGAGCCGGGCACAGCCGGCGCCTTGTTGTGACGATAGTTCAACAGCGTGCTGAACAGCGGCGCCGACGCCGCAATAGCGCTGCAGCGCTGCGCCAGCGCCAGCGAGGCATGCTCATGTGTCAGCAGCTCGGCCAGCCGGGCGTGCGTGGTCCGCACGCTCGCCTCGACGGCGGTCCCATCAAGATCAAGCCGCAGCGGCAGGGTGTTGATGAACAGTCCCATGGCGCGGTCGGCGCCGGCGCTGCCCTGCAGGCGGCCCAGCAGCACCGTGCCGAACACCACCTGCTCGCGGCCGCTGCTGCGCGCCACCACCTGCCCCCACGCCAGATGGCACAGGCTCGCCAGACTCACGCCCAGCCGCCGCGCCTGTTCCGCCAGCCGCGCATGGAGCGCTGGCGGCAGCATCCGATACGCCTCACGAACCCCGCCGCCGTCGCCGCGCACCTCGCTCAAGTTGAAGGGCGTGGTCGGCTCGTCGATGCCGGCCAGCAGCTCCCGGAAGAACGCTTCATCCGCCTTGGCATCACCGCGTAGATGCGCCTGCGCCACCAGATTGCGGAATGGCTGCGGCGCCGTCAGCTCATGCTCGCGCCCCTCCAGCTTGGCCCGGACTTCAGCATGCATCACGTCCCGGGTTGCGTGATCCCCGATCAGATGATGCTGCAGCTCCAGCAACAGCCAGCGCGCGCTGCCGGGCTCGCGCGCAATCACAAACCGCAGCAGTGGCGCCCGGCCGAGCTCGATGCGGTGCCGGCGCGGATCAAACCGGTTCCTGAGCTGCTCAGCGCCAGCGCCATCAGCGCCATCCAGCTGGACCTCGATCACCTCCAGTCGCGCCTTCCGCCACACCACCTGGACCGGCCGCGACAACCCCTCCCAGACAAACGAGGTACGCAGGATGTCATGCCGATCTACCACCCGCTGGATCGCGGCAAGATAGCGCGCGAGCAGCCCACGCTCGGCAAACGCCATCTGCGACATCAGGAGGTATGGATCGCCCTTTGCCGCTAGCAAATGATGGAACAGGATGCCGTCCTGCAGCGGCGACAGACCGTAAATGTCCTGGATGTTGCAAACCCCGCCGGGTACCGTGGCGATGATCCGGTCGATCTCGTCCTGCGCGAGCTCGATCAGCGGCAACATCTCCGGCGTTATCGCCACGCTCCGCTCGGTGATCAGGTTGGCCGGGACTGCCACCTCGTGATGGCGGCCCAGGCGTGCGGCCAGATCCGCGAGCACTGGCTTGACGAACAAGGTGCGCACCTCGATGCGCAGTGACCGCCGCCGCAGATGCTCCATCATCTGCACCGCCAAGAGCGAGTGCCCTCCCAGTTCGAAGAAGTTGTCGTGCCGTCCGACCCGCTCCAGCCCCAGCAGCTCGGCCCAGATCTGCGCCAGCACCGTCTCCATCTCGCCCTGAGGCGGCGCGTAGGTCCGCCGCGCATATGCCTCGTCGCCCGGGGCCGGTAGCGCTTTTCGATCGAGCTTGCCGTTCAGCGTCAGCGGAAGCGCCGCCAGCCGCACGAACGCACTCGGGACCATGTAGTCCGGCAGCCCCGCACTCACATGCGCCCGCAAACCGCCGGCAAGATCAGATTCCTCAGCTCCGGCGGCAACGACATACGCAACGAGCCGCTGCTCGCCGCCACCATCCTCGCGCGCCACCACCACCGCCTCGCGCACGGAGGCATGCTCGCAAAGCCGCGCCGCAATCTCGCCCGGTTCGATGCGGAAGCCGCGAATCTTTACCTGGTCGTCGTTGCGCCCTAAAAACTCCAGATTGCCGTCCGGCAGGTAGCGCGCCAGGTCGCCGGTCCGGTACAGCCGGTCGCCCTCGACAAAGGGACTGGGGATGAACCGCTCCGCGGTCAGCTCAGGGCGGTTCAGGTAGCCCCGCGCCACCCCCGCCCCGCCAATGCAGAGCTCGCCCACCGCACCGAACGGCACAGGCGCGCCATGACCATCCAGCAAGTAGACCCGCGTGTTGGCAATAGGGCGGCCAATCGGGACGATGGCCTCATCAAACTCAGCCGGGCAGCTCCAGGATGTCACGTCGATCGCGGCTTCAGTCGGACCGTAAAGATTGTGCAGGGCCGTCCAGGGCAATACGCGCCGAACCCTATACACACTGGCGGCAGGGAGCGCCTCGCCGCTGCATAAAACCTGCCGCAGCGATGTGCAGCGGTCAACACTCTTCGCATCCAAAAAGCTGACCAGCATGGATGGCACGAAGTGAACCGTCGTGATGCGCTGGCTGACGATCAAGTCGACCAACGTATCGGGATCTCTGTGCGCACCGGGCGGCGCCAGTACCAGCGTTGCCCCTTCAAGCAAAGTCCAAAAGAACTCCCAGGCCGAGACATCGAAGCTAAATGGCGTCTTCTGCAACACGACGTCTGTTGGTTTCAGACCATAGGCGTCCTGCATCCAGATCAGGCGATTAACGATAGCCCGATGCTCATTCTGTGCCCCTTTTGGCCTGCCGGTGGATCCCGAGGTGTAGATCACATAGGCGAGATTGCGGGAGGTCAGGCTGAGCGCGCGCCGATCAGGATCCGCTTCCGGCAGGCTGGCCCAGGCCGGCGCCGCAGCATCGAGCTCCACCACGCTCACCTTGGCCGGCACATCCGCGCCGAAGGCGGCACGGCCGGCCACATCGGCCAGCAGCAGCGGCGGCGCCGCATCGTCGAGCACCTGATGCAGCCGCGCCGACGGATAGGCCGGATCCAGCGGCATATACGACCCGCCGGCCTTGAGGATCGCCAAAAGCCCCACCACCATCATCGGACTGCGCTCGACGCAGATCGCAACCGGCTGGTCCGGCCTGACCCCGAGGGCGATCAAGTGATGCGCCAGGCGATTGGCCCGCGCATTGAGCTCGGCGTAGCTCAGCCGCTCATCTTCGCAGACCACCGCCACCGCATCCGGCGCCTTGTGCACCTGCACTTCAAACAGCTCGTGGATGCACCGCTCCGCAGGATACGGCGCCGCCGTCCGGTTCAGCTCCTCCAGCAGATACGTGCGCTCGGCAGTCGAGAGCAGCTCAATCCGGTGGACCTCTTGCTGCGCATCGGCTGCCATCGCCCGCAGCAGCGCCAGCAGATAACCACGCTGCCGCTCGATCGTCGCCTGATCAAACAGCGCCGTGGCATAACCCAGCGTTCCGGCGATCTCCTCGCCATGCTCGCCAAGGCTCAGCTCCAGATCGAACTTGGCCTGATCAATCTCCTCCCCGGCAGCTTCGACACTCAGCCCCGGCAGGTCCAATGGCCCAACCGCATTGTTCTCCCAGGCCAGCATCACCTGGAACAACGGTGTGTGATCAAGAGCCCGGGGCGGCTGCACGATCTCCACCACCTGCTCGAACGGCAGGTCCTGATGCTCCTGCGCAGCCAGCACCGTGCGCCGCGTCCGCTCCAGAAGCTCCGACACGCGCGGCTTGCCCGACAGGTCCAGCCGAAGCGCCAGAGTGTTGACGAAGAAGCCGATCAGCTCTTCGATCTCGCGGTGCCCCCGATTGGCGCTCGGCACGCCAATCACAAGATCGTCCTGCCCGGACAGACGCGACAGCACCGCCGCCCAGGCCGCCAGCACCGTCATGAACAACGTCGAGCCATGCTGCAGGCTCAGCCGCTTCAGCTCCCGCGTCAAATCCGCATCGACGGTGATCGGGACCGCGGCCGCGGCAAACGACTGCTGGGCAGGCCGCGCATGGTCCGTCGGCAAGACAAGACGGGCTGTGCCCGCCAGCGCGCTGCGCCAATACTGCGCCTGCTGCTGCAACCGTTCCCCCGACAGCCATTGGCGTTGCCAGGCGGCGTAATCCGGATATTGGATCGCAAGCGGCGGCAGAGGATCGTCCTGCCCGGCCTGGAATGCCCGGTAGAGCTGGCTAAGTTCACGCAGCAGCACGCCCATCGACCAACCGTCCGAGACGATGTGATGCTGGGTCAGCAGGAAGACGTGTTCCTCGTCGGCGGTGCGGATCAGCCGACCGCGGATCAGCGGACCGCGCGCAAGATCGAATGGCGTGCGCCCCTCTTCATGGCACAGATCCAAAAATGCCGCTTCCGCATCCGATCTCTCCCGCAGATCATGCTCAACTATTGGCAGACCCGCGTCCGGCGGCAAAACCTCAACCCGGGGCTTGCCCTGGGTCGCGACAAACACACTGCGCAGCGCCTCATGACGTGCAAACAGACGGTTAAGGCTGCGCTGCCAGGCGCTGCGGTCGAGCATCCCGCGCAATCGCAAGGCCAGCGGAATGTGATAGTTGGTGCTGCCTTCGTTCAGCTGAGCCAAAAACCATAGCCGCTGCTGCGCAAACGACAGCACAAGCGGCTCATGCCGCGACACGGCTGCAATCGACGGCAGCTCTTGCGGACCCGAGCAGCTCAACAGCTCGACGATGCTTGCCGCCAGGTCACTCAACACTGGCCTTGCGAACAGCGTCGACAGTGGCAGTTCGACCCCGACAGCCTGTGACAGCCGGCTCGACATCTGCACGGCCAAGAGCGAGTGGCCGCCCAGTTCGAAGAAGTGGTCGTTGCGCCCGATGCGCTCGACACCAAGGAGCTCGGCCCAGATCTGCGCCAGCGCCGTCTCGACCGCACCTTGCGGCGACTGGTAGGCCGCCAGCGCATAGGCCTGATCGGCCGGCGCCGGCAGCGCGTTCCGATCGAGCTTGCCGTTCACCGTCAGCGGAAGCGCGGCCAGCCGCACGAACGCACTCGGGACCATGTAGTCCGGCAGTCGCGCACTTAAGTGCGCGCGCAAGGCGCCCGCAAGCCCGCCTCCACCGCCCTCATCCGAGCCGGCTTCGGGCGCGCAGACCACATAGGCGATCAGATGCTTGTCACCGGCGTCGTTCTCGCGCGCCAGCACCACCGCCTCGCGCACCCAGGCGTGCTCGCAGAGCCGCGCGACGATCTCACCCGGCTCGATGCGGTAGCCGCGAATCTTCACCTGATCGTCGTTACGGCCCAGGAACTCAAGATTGCCGTCCGGCAGATAACGGGCAAGGTCGCCGGTCCGGTACAGCCGATCGCCCTCGACAAAGGGACTGGCGATGAACCGCTCCGCGGTCAGCTCAGGGCGGTTCAGGTAGCCCCGTGCCACCCCCGCCCCGCCAATGTAAAGCTCGCCGACCGCACCGAACGGCACGGGCGCGCCATGGCCATCCAGCAGGTACACCCGCGTGTTGACGATTGGACGCCCGACGTGAGGCATCTGGGGCCAACATGACGGATCAGCTGCAAGGTGGTGCTCGGAAATGACGCTGATTTCCGTGGACCCATATTGATTGATCAATCTCGCGTTCGGATGTGCTTCGAAGAACGTCCTAAGCAGTGGAGTGGCCTGCAATCGCTCGCCGGCTGTATAAAGCTCTCTTAAAGAGGGCAGCTGCACGCGCTGCGCGCTCCAGACTTCCGCAAAATGATTCAATGCCACGAACGGGAGGAAAAGCCGCTCTATCGCCTCCCGCTCTATAAATTCCAGCAGGTCGGAGAAGTGCCTCCGGGTCTCTTCCCGCACGAGCACAAGCACTCCGCCGTCCTTCCAACAGATGAACAATTCCTGACAGGACACATCGAAGTTCAGGGTCGCGAATTGAAGTGTGCGCAGTTTTGACGTGCCAATCCCCGCAAGCGAATTCACAAGCGCGCCATGGGACATTTCCACGCCCTTGGGGATTCCGGTTGAGCCGGAGGTATAGATGACATAGGCGAGATGGCGCGATGAAAGGCCAAGCGCGCCCGGGTCCGGGTTCGAAGGCGGCCGCTCGCCCCAAGTCGGGGTCGCCGTCTCCAGATCGACCACCGTCACATCGGCCACGGCTTCGGCGCCCAATGCGGTTCGACCGGCGACATCGCAAAGCAGCAGTTTCGGTTCTGCATCGCCAACAATCTGCCGCAGCCGCGCCGACGGATAAGCCGGATCTAGCGGCAGATACGCGCCGCCCGCTTTCAGGATCGCCAAGAGACCAACTACCATCGCCAGGCTGCGTTCGAGGCAGATCGCCACCGGCTGGTCCGGCTTGACCCCGAGCTCGATCAAATGATGCGCCAGCCGGTTGGCCCGCGCATTGAGCTCGCCATAGCTCAGTCTCTCCTTCTCATAGACCACCGCCACCGCTTCCGGTGCCTTTTGCACCTGCGCCTCGAACAGCTCATGGATACATAGCTCAAACGGATAAGGCGCCGCCGTCCGATTCAAATCCTCAAGTAGATACGTGCGTTCGTCGGCGGCCAGAATGTCTATTCGGCCGACAGGCTGCCCAGCATCGGCCATCACGCCGCGTAACAAAGTTTGCAAATGCTGCGTCATGCGGTCGATCTGCTTCGGTGCTAATCGAGCGGCATCAAAATGCCAGCGGAAGCTCCCATCCAGAGCGCAAACCTCAAAGGTCAGCAAATCGCCGCACAAGGCATGCCCAGCTTTGTGGTTCGTCGTCAGAGCATCAGCGGCGTGACAGCTCTCTGTCGTGATTGCAATGCCAATCGGCCAAGGCTGGCGCGCCCGTAGCGCCACCACTCCTCGCAATGTCGGGCAGCGCGCTATAAGATCTCGGGCAAAGCTAGCGTGCGCCCTCAGCTGAGCGACTTCGGCCGCTACGGTTTTGCGTACTTCTTCAAAATCATGAGCAAGCTCAATGCGAACATCCATCGGCACGACGGAGGCCATCACGAGTTTGGAGCCGGTTTGCAATCGGTCCCATGCAGGCTTCCATCCCAGTTGAAACTCTTGTTGCCCCGTGATCCGAGCGAGATAGATCAGCCAAGCTGCTACCAAATATTCCGAGCGATCTTGTGGGGAAATAGCCAAACCGCTTGGGCTAAACCATGAACTCGACTGCCATCGGGACGGCGCCGCAGCCACGGACGATGACACGAAAGGCGGATGCAATCTGCTAAACTGCTCGAGCCGCCGTCGCCAAAACTCCTCCCCACGCGCCCGCAGTTCATCCGCGGCAGATATGCTCTGCACCTGATCATCGCTCAAGATCGGACGGCGTCTTCCTTGATTCACGCAAATCGCTCACATCGGTTCGGATCTGTTTTCGGGCTTTGGCTGGCCTGCATTGATGTGACGAAACCCTTCGCCAAAGCGGATCACTCAATCTTCCGCCAACGTTCCGCACCACCAAATATGGTGGCGGCGGTATCGCAGCTGCTACTCAAGCGCGTCAGCGTTTCTGGTAAGCGTTCTCATCGAACGACTTCTCCTCTATGGCGCCCTTTAGACGATTA
Source organism: Bradyrhizobium sp. UFLA06-24 (assembly GCF_054967145.1). Taxonomy (NCBI): domain Bacteria; kingdom Pseudomonadati; phylum Pseudomonadota; class Alphaproteobacteria; order Hyphomicrobiales; family Nitrobacteraceae; genus Bradyrhizobium; species Bradyrhizobium sp. UFLA06-24. The sequence continues at coordinate 17,915 of NZ_JADFUE010000077.1, read as the reverse complement.
CGCATGTATCGTGCCAAAGGTGAAATCGAGTGCAATCAATGCGATAGCCACAGCGGTGCTGTGTCAGCTGTCCAACAGCGTCGCCAGACATCGTACAACTAAGCGCGCTATCAATCGCACAAGACCCCGCCCGCCGGGTATTCCGGACAAGAAAAAAAGGGACCTGGAATGCCAAAGTAAATTTGTCAGCTCAACCTAACCGCATCGCGTGGGCATTTCGTAAAAAGTCCGCGCGTGCGGTACGAGCCAGTGCTGGATCGCTCGAGTAAATGTTTCTCGCAATTAGCGGCAGTTCATATTGGATTGGCGTTTCTTCGCATCGCTCAATATGTGGAGCCTGCCGGGTCGTCCAGCTTGTGGCGCTCGGTTCCGGTGAGGGGCGGGTTGAAGATGCTAACGAGGATCATGTCCTTGTCCGGTCCCCCGCGCAGGAGATGCTTGTCATGCTTGTCAAGCACATACATGTCGCCTCGGCGAATAGGAAAGACATTGCCGTCCATGTCCTCGACCTCGCCCTCTCCACCGATGCAGAAGCAGGCTTCGAGATGATTCCGGTATTGCAGAAGAGAAACGGTGTTAGCGCGCACGATGGTGTGGCAGATGCTAAAACCCATGCCGTCCTTATCCGTCAGAAGGCGGTGGCTCGTACTATTGCCCCAATCGACGAAGTGATCGGTTGCTTCAATGTCGTGCAGACTACGCACAATCATGGTGTTGCCCGATTCTGATTGATCCAAAAGCTGGAGGCCGTTGTTCTGCTCCGGAACGGCGCCTTCCCTGTCGCGCGGCCGACTGCGGTCTCCGTCGAAACAACCGACCGTCGGCCGCGGAGAACCTGGGCAGTAGTCCTACGGGATCGGCTACACGCAAAAGGCCTGCCATTTGCCCGACGGCGACTAGTAAAAATATCGGTACGAGGGTATTTCGCAGCCGATCGGCGCGTACCAACTTGATGTACCACGTCTCGGGCGGTACCGCCGCTTGCCTGTGTATTCACCAGAATGCTGCTGGAGATACTGCCGCCGACATAAACTGTCTCCACTCGCAGATTTGGCAAGTCGTTTCCTTCCTTGCTGTGCCTCTCGCCGCGAATACGGTTCCGCAGCGTTTCAGCCAGCAGAGCAAATCTCATGCCGTGGTCGCAGACCGATGAACGATGAAGTTGTGGCTGTCTCAGCTGGCTAGTGAGAACGATTTGGCTAGGCGTGTAGCCAATCTAACAAACTGCCGAGATATGGCCGAGTACAAACAAGTCCTGAGCGAGAACCGGTCGAACAGTGGTGCTTTTTAATCCGCTGGTGAAGAGGTCCCGGATTGAAGTCAGTGATGCTGCTCGAAAGTGTTTGGCGATCGGACTCGACAAAGCCCGCCGCGATCAGAACCCGCAAATTAGGTACAGCCCGCGGTACAGAGCGGTTTTTGAGGATGCGCAGCTGGGAGGGTCAGCCGTGGGGTCCCACCGCGCCTCGGATCAGGCCGCCCGGAACGCGCGCGTCGTTCGCGGCTCCGCGACTAGTTTGCCGGCATGTCCGCCCCTTCCGGAGGCTAAACGCGAGCGGGAAGGTCTCGGCTGAAAGGAACTCCAGCGCGGTCTGCTCTTCGGTGAGGCGTTTTTCGATGAACTGACGTTCGACATCCGACAGGTTCGACTTCAGCAGGCGACGATAGCGGTGGATGTTTGTGCGGTGAGCACGAATGCGGGCCAAATATTCATCGAGCATCCTGGACGCTCCTGAGGTCGTCGCAATCTCTACGAAGAGATATTCAGGCGAGCATGTCGTCGATCAACGCGCCACCCGCCATCGCATCTCGGAAGCCGTTCGGCGGGCAGATAAGGACAATGGCAGTTCGTGACAACACTCCTTCCGCTAGCGTAGCATTTCCATCGCCACGACCCGCAGCGTTCTTGGCTCACCATACGCCGTCTTTCTGCTCGGCTAGTCGCTCAAACAGAGCTGGGCGCTTGGAAGGCGCAAGGAATAGTCGGTCACGCTCCCGGCGCCGGACGCTTGTCGCTAACAAGCTCGCCCGTCAGTATTCTCTTCCGAGGAGCTGAACATCGTTTGCCGATGTGCTATACGCATCTTCGTTGAGAACAGCTTTGTTTGAGAGTTTCGATGTCTCTTTCGATTGGACTGATTGTCGACGGCTATGTGAAACTAAACAACCGCAGCGCGCTGGAGAACCTTCTGGCGCATCGGCGGGAGTTGCTGCAGCAGTTGAACTGCGTTACCGGCATTGATCCGAAGCCAGCGATCGCTCAGGTCAGTCAAGACATCACAGTGATCGAAAGGGCACTTGCGGCGCTCACACAGGAGTAAACAGCAACGGCGCACCGGCTCGCGTGAGTTGACGGCGCTCCGGCGCCGAACACTGACTTCGCCCCCGTTTCCGGACGAAGGTTATTGGAGCGTCGCCTCACCGGCATCGTGGCGCGCAAGGGTGCGCGCCAAGGCTTGGATGCGGCGTCTGCTGTGCGAGCTGCTCTCTCGTTTCAAGGATCGGCCGGGCACCGAGCAGCGCGCCAACCGATTCACATCAGATAACGCCGCGTCTTGGGTGACGTTAGGCCACCATCGATTTGCGACCACGATACACTCTGCGAGCTGGATCTTCAGCACTGTGACTTGGAAATTCACCTCAATGACAAGCCATGTCCTAGATCTATCGCCACATCGTTGGTGCTCTGGAAAGAGCTTCCTGACCGATCTGTTTAAGCAGATCGGGGCGCGTCTCACCTCTGGTGGCGGCCTCCAGGATTCTGGAGGCAACGTAGGCGCGGACGCCGGCGTCATACGGTGGGACGCTCACGCAAACCTCATCCAGGATCGTGCGCAGAAGCGTGATCGTGCCAACGTCCAGCATTGAGAGATCTCCCTCATACCATCGGGGAAGATAATGGGCATTTGCTGGACCGCAACTCAAGTACATCGGAGCGCATGAGCCTCCGCGACTGCCGGTCGGCCGATTTCCAGCGCGGTGCAATGTCCAGCACCTCTGCGATCGCTGATCCATTGCGGCAGCTCGCTTGATCGGCCTGCGTTTGTCTTCTCGTCGGCCGTCTGGGCCTAGCAGACAAGCTTGCTAGAGCTCAGAGGCCAATGTGAGCTCCCTGCGATCATGCTCTGCGATGATGTACAGCATGCTCGGCCATCTATTGCGCGCCGGACTGACTGGGCGGCTGCCGCAGGCCAATGCTCGCACGGTGCTAGCTCGTTGCCGAGCCTCATCAGGTTCAATTGCGGCCAGAGGATTTGCCGTTTATCGCGCCTGCTGCGCTTCGGCATACCTGCCCCGATGGAGTTGGTAGAAATAGCTTGCCACTGCTCCGATGTCGTTTCACAAGACGGCACCTATCGGCTCCAAACCCGAGCGCCTGGCATCCTACACTGTAGAGGGACATCGCGACCAATTCTTGCGGTGAAGCATATCTTTGCGTCAAAAACCAGCGCCCGCCCGACGTCTGGCGACGAAATCGGGCCAGGATCCGGCGCCCGCGCTTCACTGCCCCCTTGACTCGCCCCTGGCCGCTCTTAGGGAGCTTCGGCTTTTTGCAGCTTGACGAGGTCGTCTGCGCCATCGTGAAGTAATTTCATGGTCATGGGCGCGTGGTTGTTGATCCATAATCGCACGTATTGGCAGCACACGATTTTGAGCGTCCTTTGGCGATGCCCGCTTGCAGGCGGATGATCTCGGCAGCGTGGAGCGGCCCCGCCTCGCTCCACCCCGTCAGCGGCAGAGCCAATCTCCAACCGACATCATGAGCTCGAGCGTGGGGGAGTTGTTCAGCACGCAAAGGGCAGTTCCGGATCGTCTTCGAGAGTTCTTCCAGGATGTTGAGGATTTCAGGGCCAGCCCATCCGGTTCGACTGCTCCTGAGCGCAATCACTTGCGGATCTCGCTACGATGGCGACCAGGACAGGACTACATTGTCGATCAACCGCGTGGAGCCGACGTACGCTGCGACACAGAGCACCGCCGGATAGCGCAGAGGGCTGTCAGCAATCCTTAGAGTCCCAGGGTCGACAAGCTCAAGGTACTGTAGTCGATCGACCCTTTCCAAATGCCTTCTTGCAAGCGCAATCAGCGTTGCGGCGTCGCGTTCCCCTGAGGCAAACTCATGCGCTGCGGCGAACAAGCCACGGCTGATCGCCAAGCTCCGATCACGTTCTTCCGGGCAGAGATAACGGTTGCGACTGCTCATTGCCAGCCCATCTGGCTCCCGCACGGTTGGCACAGTGACAATCTCGATCGGAAGATTCAGATCAACCGTCATGCGGCGTATTACCGCGCATTGCTGAAAATCCTTCTGTCCAAAGTACGCGACGTCCGGCTGCACCATGTTGAATAGCTTGCAGACGACGGTCGCTACACCACGAAAATGTCCAGGCCTGAAAGCTCCGCAGAGCGGCTTTGCGAGTTCGCCCGGCTCGACAAAGCTCTCAAATTGAGCCGGATAGATCTCCTCTGCACTTGGCGCGAAGATGATGGAGACCCCGGCACTGCCGCATAACGCTTCATCGCGCGCGAAGTCGCGGGGGTACCTGCTGAGATCCTCATTTGGGCCGAACTGAGTGGGGTTGACGAAGATGCTAACGACAGTGACGTCGCAGTGTTCCCGGCTGGCCGAGATCAAGGCCAGGTGGCCGTCGTGCAAGTATCCCATCGTCGGAACGAATCCGATGCGCTTTTCGGCATTGCGAACGTCTGCAAGGGCGCGACGCAGCTCAGCCACCTTCGTAATTACTTTCATTTCTTACCTTGAGGTTGAACTGGAGGGCACCCAGTTGGCGACGGCATGCCGAAGCTGATCAGGAAGCCGATAGCACTCCTCTGAGCCCGGGAACGCCCCTTTGCGGATATCGGCAGCCCAGCGCGACAGCGCCTCCTGGAACAACTGGAATCCATTTGTATAGGCACGAACGAATTTGGGGCGATGGCCTTCGGTTAGCCCCAAGACATCATGAAACACGAGCACTTGGCCCGAGCAATCGGCTCCTGCTCCGATCCCGATGGTGGGTATCGTGAGAGATTCGGTCGCTCGCGCCGCGAGCTCGGCAGGAATGCCCTCCAGGACAAGCGCGAAGCAACCGGCTTCCTGCAGACGGTGCGCGTCATCGAGCAACCGCAAGGCGGTATCTGTTGTCCTTCCCTGCACTTTGAATCCACCCATGACGTTGACGCTCTGCGGGGTCAGACCGAGATGTCCCATCACAGGAATGTCGCAATCGACCAAGGCGCGTACCATCTCGATGCGTTTGGCACCACCCTCGAGTTTCACAGCATCGGCGCCACGCTGTAAAAAACCTCCTGCATTGCGAATCGTATCCTCAGAACCGACATGAAAGCTGAGAAAGGGCATGTCGGCCACAAGCAAGGCATGAGGCCTCGTGCGCGCAACAGCCTCCAGGTGATGATTCATCATGGCCACGCTGACGGGCAGCGTGTTGTCGAATCCCAGGCAGACGTTTCCAACGCTATCGCCGACCAGGATGATATCGACAATGGGATCCGCGATGCGCGCCGCAACCGCATCGTAGGCGGTGGTCATCACGACACGCCGTCCTTTATCCTTCCACTGCTGCAGTGCCGGAATCGTGACACGCTCTAGAGGCTGCTCTGAACTGTGGCTCATATTGAATCCGCTCCGCACACACCGTCGGCGCTTCCTAGAGAACGCGGGAGAAACCTGTCAATGGCATGGAGGATGGAGATCCCAGTTGTCTAGAACTGGGGAACAGCGCAAAAACAGTCCAATGGTCGCGCAACCATGAGACAAGACCTTCCTCATCCATTTCACCACCCGATGGCTCGTCTTCACGTGCAGTTTCAGCGGCTATGCCAGCCGCGCCCTCAATCGAGGAGCGGCGCTCGCGACGAGCCACCATCTGCACGCGTTTCTGGGCTGATTGCAGTCTCTCCAAACGGTGACGGCGACCGGACCGAGCGCAGATGCGCGCAGTGGGGACTTCGTCTTTAGGGCACATCTCCGTGTCTGCCCGCTAGGGGGACTCGTGAGACTCCTGCTTCGGCGCCTGCGCACCGAGCAAAGCAAACGGATGGCAGGCCAGGAACGTCCAAAGGTGACAGGCCGCCGTAAGCGCAGCGAGAGTCGCGGTCGAGTAGATGTCGTCGCGAACGCGCTCAGACCGCGCCAGCCTGCTGGCCCTGTAGGCCGTGAAGTCGATTATTTTTGCCGATGTTTCTGTCACTTGATTTCCACGTGCTCTAGAGGGCCACTCGAATTCTCTGACCAGGGCCGTACCGGCACAACTCAGTCCATTCCTAAGCCGCTCGAAGCCAACGAAGCCATTTCTGATCGGCCTCCCGCCGCGCCTTGAAGCGGTTGACGCATCTCTTCGAGCAAAGAGCCGTTCGCCAGCAGTAATGGCGGATCAGCCCAAACTTTCCGCCGCATATCGCGCAGCAAGTGGCTGAATGGTCGAGGGAATTACGGAAGCCAATGTGCATTCTCGCCTCCTGTCAGACATTTACCTAGGAAGCCCCGCTGCCCTCTGACCACAGCACCACGCGCGCACCGAAGGTGCGGCCCGCCCGGCGGTCCGTCTTCCTGGTTGTTGCAGCCATCAAGAGCCTTGACTCTGATGTGCGGCTGCCTCGCGAAGCAGTACTTTCCGCAGATAGCCTCGCCGAGAATTTGGTCAAGATAATTGATTTCTCTATCGTGATTTACGCAATTCGCTCGACATTTCGGTCAAATGCTGCGCCTTGCATGACTAGCCCGCAGAATTACTGCGGCAGTTGGATCGGGAGCGCTTAAGTTGGGGGCTGCATCCTCGTTGCACTATCAAAAGCAGCAATACGGGCACTTTCCCTTCCAAGATCCTGTCACTGCAGACGATCGCACAGTCTCGTGCATCTCACATCAGCAAGTCAGCAGCGTCGCGGATGGCAGTATAGATTTCATCAAGATCGGCCGCCGTAACGCAGTAAGGCGGCATCACGTAGATCGTGTTACCGAGTGGGCGTAACAGCAGATCCCGCGCTTGGAAGAAAGCCAAAAGCCTCGGACCGATGTCCGCCAGATAGCCAGCATCGCGCGTGTTGAGTTCAACCGCTGTGACTGTTCCTGTGCGCCGCACGTTTGCGAACCGTGAATCGAGGCGGAACGGCGCGAGTGCCTGTTCTTGCATCCTCGCCAAGGATGCCAGCCGCCAGCGATACTCCTGATCCTGCCATAGGTCCAGATTAGCCTTGGCGGCGGCACAGGCCACTGGATTGGCCGTATATGAGCTCGAATGAAAAAACGTACGCGTGCGATCTTCAGAATAATGCGCATCGAAAATATCGGCACGACACAGTGTGACGGCGAGCGGCAGCGCCCCAGCCGTGAGGCCTTTCGAATAGCAAGCAATATCGGGCGTGACATCGGCCTGCTCACACGCAAACAAGGTACCCGTCCGGCCCCAGCCTGTCATGACCTCGTCCGCAATGAACAGGACGTCAAAGGCTTCGCAAATCCGCTTCATCTCTCTTAGCACCGAGGGCGAATACATCAGCATTCCACCGGCACCCAATATCAGGGGCTCCACGATAAAGGCTGCGGGATGTTCGTTTCGACACGCGTTTTCAAGCGCATCGAGAGCTCTTTGCTCACAATCTCTTGCCGGGAACGGAATCGAGGTCACCTCGAACATCAGCGCCCCGTAGGCCGCATTGAAGATGCCTCGGCTACCTACCGACATCGCCCCGATCGTGTCGCCATGGTACGAGTGCTGCATCACCACAATTTTGGTTCGCTCTCTTCCGGTATTGCGCCAGTAGCCGAGCGCCATTTTCAGCGCGACTTCGACGCTGGTGGACCCGCTATCGGAGAAGAACACATGTTCGAGCGCTGGGGAGGTGACCTTCAATAGTTCCGTCGCAACCTGCTCAGCCGGGTCGTGAGTGTATCCGGCGAAGATGACCTGGTTGAGCTTGCCTGCCTGCTCTCGGATCGCGTTCACGATGCATGGATGGCAATGGCCGTGGGTCACGACCCACCAGGAGGAGATTGCATCGATAAGGCGTCGGCCATCTTCGGTGTAGAGATAGGCCCCTTCTCCCCGGACCACCTTCGTCATATCCCGCTGTAGAGCATGCTGCGTGAACGGATGCCAGATCGGCGACCTCTTAGCTGTCTTCATAGGTTCAGGAAATCGCTGCTAACAAAGGAGTCTTTGAAAGCGGCCTGCAGCCTATCGTTTGTGAGGGGAACAAGCCACGGGAGCCGTCCCAACCAACGCACTCTCCCGATCTCGCAAACCGCGCTTTCAGTTTCGGCGTTTCTTTCGCCAATGAACGCAATCCCAAGGATTCGAATCTGACGCTTCCGCAGAGCCTCTATGGAGAGCAGGGAGTGATTGATTGTGCCCAGTCCCGTCCTTGCGCAAAGCACGACGGGAAGCTGCCAGCGCTCGAAGATGTCGATGTAAAGCGTGCGCGCTGTCAGCGGCACCATGAGTCCGCCGGCGCCTTCGATCACGAGTCGCCGCTCGCCGCTGTCCGGCAGTCCAAGCGTCTCTGTATCTATGCGAACGCCGTCGATCTCCGCTGAGTGATGGGGCGACGCGGGCGTCCGAAGTCGATAGAGCTCCGGGACAATCCGATCGGACGAGAGGCCACCGAGGCGGCGGATGCACTCGGAGTCGATCTCTTGTTCGAGTCCAGCCTGGACCGGCTTCCAGTAATTCGCGCCGAGAAGCCCGGCGAGCCCTGCGGAGAATACCGTTTTGCCGACCCCGGTGTCCGTACCAGTCACGACGATCCGTTTATTCATCGAAACGAGCCCCTCGTCACCTCAACCAGCGCATCGAGCATCGCGCGCACGTCCGCTTCGCCAACATTGAGTGTCAACGAAATTCGCAAGCGGGCGGTGCCTGCAGGGACGGTTGGCGGCCGAATTCCGCGGATATCGAAGCCGCGCGCCTGCAGAGCAGAGGCAAGTCGCATTGCATGAGCATTGTCACCTACGATGTAGGGCACGATCTGAGAGGTCGATGGTGTGCGCAAACCAAGCGAGGTGATCTGCCGATGCGCGAACGCAACGAGTTTGGCCAGCCGTTGCTGCCGCTCCGGCTCTTTCTGCAGGGTGAGGAGTGCCTCTCGAACGGCAACGGCCATCAATGGTGATGGGGCGGTGGCAAAAATAAACGGACGGCAGCGGTTGACCATGAAATCGCGCAAGATGCCGGAGGCCGTAACAAGTGCACCCGCCGCACCGAGCGCTTTGCCGCAGGTATGAACGACGATGAGATTTTCGCGCTTGTCATAAGGGGCCGTGAGCCCTCGTCCTTGATGCCCGTAAGCGCCTGTGGCATGTGCCTCGTCCACGATCAGAAACGCGTCTTGGCGATCGGCGATTGCCACTAGCTCTTCGAGTGGAGCGAAGTCGCCATCCATACTGTAGAGACTTTCGGCCACAATCCACACGCGGCCCGCTCCACCTTTGTTTCGCCAGGCGCGAATTGCGTCTTCGACTGACTGGGGATCATTGTGCGCGTGAATTCGACACTCTGCGCGACCGGCCCGCGCCCCCTCGTGAATACTGGCGTGCACGAGCGAATCGAGAACGAGCAGATCGCCGCGCTGCGGGAGCGTTGTCAGGAGGGCAAAATTTGCGATGTAGCCGCCTCCAAAGAAAAGCGCTGCCTCCGCGCCAAAGAACTGAGCCGCTTCTGTTTCGAGCCGTTCATGCTCCTCGCAATTGCCGCGCAGAAGCCGCGACCCGCCGGCTCCAACCGGAGTGCCCGCCTCGAGCGCGGCGACCATCGCCTTTTTGATGCGCGAGGCGTTCCCGAGCGCCAGATAGTCGTTCGATGCGAAATCGATCCCCACGCGCGGCTTGAGGCAGCGCAGCCGTTTATCTTCGTTCAAGGCATTCAACGCTGCGACGTAGGGACTAAGTCTTGCTGTCTGGATCGACCGCATTCATCACTCCGAGGATCGCATCAAATCACGCAAAAGATGCGTTGGCCGTTTAAGAAGGAAGGATGGCCCGTTAGGTTCAACTTGCCAGGATGCGATTATCTCGGTCCACACGCACAACGTGTGGCTTGAACTTCTTTGCTTCGGCCTCATCGAATGAGGCATATGCAACGATAATGATCTTGTCTCCGGGCATCACCAGTCGGGCAGCCGCACCGTTCAGGCTCATCGTACCAGACATCGGCGGCGCCTCGATCACGTAGGTGGCAAAGCGCGTCCCTGTTTCTACATTGTAGATTTCGACGCGCTCGTTGATCACCATTCCTGCTGCCTCCAGGAGCGTACGATCTATCGAGATCGAGCCTTCATAGTGCAGATCAGCTTCGGTCACTGAGGCGCGATGGATTTTGCCCTTCATCAAAGTTATCTGCATTTCTCACCTAGGCTGGTGTAGGGGCAACATATTGGGCGCGCTGCTTCCGTCAGGCGAGCCCGGACGTGATGCCGAGCCGGGCCAGCAGATCCGCGTCGCGATCAACTTTCGGGTTATTGGTGGTCAAGAGCACGTCGCCGACGAAGATTGAATTTGCGCCGGCCAAGAAGCAAAGCGCCTGCAATTCATCGGTCATGTATTGCCGCCCGGCGGACGAGCGAACCACACTCCTCGGCATCATGACCCGCGCGGTCGCCAGCAGCCGGACCAGCGCGATCGGATCGGGAGGCTCCGCGGTGTCTTCCACCGGTACGCCCTCAATCTTGTTCCACAGGTTGATCGGCACGCTTTCGGGATAGTTGGGAAGATTGGCGAGCAACACGAGCATACCTAGGCGGTCCTCGACGCGCTCGCCCATGCCGATAATCCCGCCGCAGCAGATCTTGATGCCGGCATCGCGCACATGCGCCAGCGTATCGATGCGGTCCTGGAGGCTGCGGGTGGTGATGATCTTGCTGTAAAACTCGGGCGATGTGTCGACGTTGTGATTGTAGAAGTCAAGGCCGGCCTCGGCGAGGCGCGCGGCATGCTTCGGTGTCAGCGTGCCGAGCGTGACACACGTTTCCATGCCGAGACCTTTGACCGCGTTGACCATGTCGCAGACGGAATCAAGATCGCGATCTTTTGGCGTGCGCCAGGCCGCGGCCATGCAGAAGCGCGTAGCGCCGGCATCCTTCGCGCGCTGTGCGGTCGCAACCACATCGGCGCAACGCATCAGACGGGTCGCTTTCAGGCCGGTCGCGTAATGCGCGCTTTGCGAGCAGTAGCCGCAGTCCTCCGGACAGCCGCCGGTCTTGATGCTGAGCAGGCTCGCAGTTTCGACGTGGTTTGGATCGAAGTTCTTGCGATGAGCGCGCTGCGCCTGAAGCATCAGGTCGGCAAAAGGAAGGTCGTAGAGCGCCTTAGCCTCTTCGACGTTCCAATGATTACGAACCTGCGCCCCGTTGCTAGCTTTCTTTCGTTGGACTTGCACAGCAGCATCCATAACCCAATCTCGCTCAGTTGTAGATAATCGCGTGAATTATCTATAGTCATCGCCCTCGAAGAGATGCTAATCGAGCTGCCTCGCAAATGCACCGATTATTGCGGTAGATAATCTATGATCACTGCTGACAACATGACGATGGTCGCGCGCATCGCGGACTCAATCGCTGAGCGCATTATCAGCGGCGCCTTAGCGCCAGGCGCACCACTCCGTCAGGATCACGTTGCACGAGAATTCAATTCCAGCCACGTCCCCGTGCGCGAGGCCTTTCGGCACCTGCAGGCACAACATCTTGTTGTCGCTGTGCCGCGTCGCGGTGTTCGGGTTGCCCCGCTCGATACCCGTTCAGTGAAGGAGATCGCCGAAATGCGCGCCGCGCTCGAGGTGGTGGCATTGCGCCATTCGGGGCCAAGACTGACAACAGCTCATTTGGCTCAAATCGAGCTCGCCCTAATCGAAGGAGACAATGCAAAGACGATCGAGGAGTTTGAGATGGCCAACCGCGCCTTTCACCAAGCCTTGGTCGCGCCGTGCGGAATGCCGCGTCTGCTCGCGAGCCTCGATGGATTGCAGCTTGCCAATTCTCGATTGGTGTTCGCGATGGCGCGATCGGTGGGCTGGCGACCGCGCTCCAATCAAGATCACCGCCTGATTCTGCAAGCCCTGCGAACGCGCAACGTCGATCACGCCTGTAACCTGCTCACGCGGCACATTCAAACCATTGAGCGACTTGCCCTTCCGGCGTCCTGAGCAAATCTGGCAAGCTCCATTGCAGATCGCCGACGGTTGCAAGCGACGATCATGCGGCAAGCGACTAGCCTCATTGCAACCGAATCTATTCCCAGATAGTTATGGCACCCGCTAGCGACATCTCCACGGACGGCCATGATTCGTCACATCGTTTTCTTCAGCGCCAAGGACGAGGCGCATATCCACCAGATCATCGAAGGTCTTTCGCTTCTCAGCACGATACCGCATGCGCGCCGGCTTGAGGTTGCCCGTAACCGCAAGACCGATCAGCTCGGCAACGATATCGACATCGTGGTCTATGGTGAGTTCGACAGCGAGACAGAGCTCGCAGCGTACAAAGCGCACGATCTCTACCAGGAATCGATTAAACGGGTCCGACCGCTCCGCGAGCTGCGGTTCGCGGCCGACTACGATGTATCAACAGATACCCCTTTCGCCTCCACGGCAGGATGATCCTGGTGCTGTCGCAGCAAAAAGTCCGCCGCCGGCGTAACTTGGCAATGGGCCTCATGTTTCGGCCCAGCACAGATAAGAGTCATTCTCATCGGTGGGGCAACAGATGGAACGGCACTTTCACGACGTCAGCCGCCTGTGACCGATAACCCGATGTACGTTCGCGAGTTGCAGTGGGTTGAACCTGTCACAGCGATGCGACGTCTTGGGCATCGATCGCATCTCACGTTTCTCGATAGCGCAGCAAGGCACGAGCTGCTTGGGCGCTACTCATATCTAACGTGCGACCCCTTCAGCACCTACAGGGTCGCGAACGGCCAAGCCAGTTGGAACGGACTGACTCTCGAGGCCGATCCATGGAAGGTCCTTCGCACGCTACTCGCGAAGTACCCGCAAGAGCATCGTCCCGATCTCCCGCCATTCCAGGGAGGAGCGGCAGGCTACCTTGCCTACGACATGAACAGGACATTGGAGCGATTGTCTGCCCCGCCAATTGCCGGTCTGGGTTTGCCCCAATCCATCCTGCATTTCTATGACGTGGTCATCAGCTTCGACCACCGGGATAACAAATGCTGGATCGTCTCGACCGGATGGCCGGAGCAGGATCGCGTGCGACGGAGCGAACGAGCGCTTCGTCGAGCCGACGAGTTTGCAGCATTGCTTGCCGGTCCAAACGCGCCACAGAAGGGTTGTCCCAGCAAAGCGGGCGCGTGGCGCTCGAACTTCAGCCGCGACGGCTACATTGCGGCGGTACAACGCGTGATCGACTTGATTCTCGCGGGTGACGTGTTCCAGACAAATATTGCGCAGCGTTTCAGCACCCGCCTGTCGACCTCGTTTGATCCGCTCGCCTTCTATTGCCAGCTACGATCATTGAATCCGGCGCCTTTTGCGGCCCTGCTGCGATGGGGAAAGCTGACCATCGCATCAAGTTCGCCGGAACGATTCCTGAAACTTGAGGGGCGACAAGTCGAGACACGCCCCATCAAGGGCACGATAGCGCGTTCGCCTGATCCCAAGGAAGACCACCGCCGTGCGGCTGCTCTCCTCGCTTCCGAAAAGGATCAGGCCGAGAACACGATGATTGTCGACCTTTTGCGTAACGATCTGTCACGCGTTTGCACTGCGCATTCGGTCGGGGTTCCGGCCCTATGCAATCTCGAGTCCTATGCCTCGGTGCACCATCTCGTGTCGATCGTTACGGGGAAACTTGCCGGAGACGAAGACGCCGTTAGCCTGCTCCGCGCTTGCTTTCCCGGCGGCTCCATTACGGGAGCGCCAAAGCCGCGGTCGATGGAAATTATTACAGAAATCGAGCGCATAGCGCGAGAGGTCTATTGTGGGGCGATCGGCTTCATCGGCTTCAACGGGCACATGGACACCAGTATTGCGATCCGCACTGTCACGATCGACGGCGACCTGGCTGTGTTTCATGCGGGCAGCGGTATAACGGCCCTGTCGAAGCCCGAGGCCGAATACGAGGAAACGCTCACCAAGGCAGAGCGAATCTTTGATGCATTTGGTACTGAACCAGCTGGTGCATTTTGATTGTCATCGTCGATAATTACGATTCCTTCGTGTTCAATATTGCCCGCTATTTCCACAAGCTCAGTGAAGCAACGGAAGTGATCCGAAACGACGCTATCAGCATCAGCGAGCTCGTTGGTCTCAACCCGCGCGCGGTGGTCATATCGCCCGGCCCCTGCACCCCAACTGAGGCAGGAATATCGACAGCAGTGGTTCGCGAACTTTCAGGACGCGTACCAATTCTCGGCATCTGCCTTGGACATCAGTGTATTGCAAGCGTTTTCGGAGGACGGGTGGCGCGTGCGCGTCGGCCCATGCACGGTCGGCGCTCATACGTTGCGCATGACGGCCGAGGGTTATTCAAGGGACTGCCAACCCCGCTTGACGTCGGACGCTACCATTCTCTTATCGTCGCGCTTGATCAGTCATGTGCGCAGAACCTCGTAGTGACAGCGCGTTCGGAGGAAGGCGAGATCATGGCCCTCACGCACGGCTATTATCCCACCTATGGGGTCCAGTTCCATCCCGAGTCGATACTTACCTCACAGGGGCACGTCCTGCTTAAGAACTTCTTGCGACTCGCACAGGATTTCCGAAACCGCGCGGAGCAATGAGAGGCTCGGCCTGCCAATCAAGATGGTGGACCGTCGGTTTTCGACGTGGTTGGAAGGCGAAGCCTCATATGGCAGGCATTTTGTGGTAATCCGCGCTGTTCCGTGCTTGGCTCTGCAGTCAGCGGCCCGCCTCCGACGGAAACCAGCCCCTGCGGTTTCGAGGGCCGGACGTCTCTCTTGGCCGGCTTGGATGTGGTGCGCGCGGGGGGCAAAGAAGCAGCAGGAGCAGGAGAAGCAACAGGCGCCGGATTCTGCAGCCCCTCGATTCTTTGGGTCAGGGTTGCGATCTGATCCGAGATCCGCCTTAGCTCGGCTTGCTGCGCATCGACGTTGCGATTGAGCTCGGCAATTTCATCGGCTGTCTTCTGCTGCCCTGATTGGATCCATAAAAGGACGTCCCTATGCTCAGGTGACAAGCAAAGCGCGCGAGGCACGACTTCGTGCGCCGGCGGCGCCTCGCAAACGTTTCGATATTCGTCAAAAAATAGGCTCCTCCGGCGCCCGGTTCGCCGCGCTTGTTAGAATCTCTTGTATTTTCTCGGCAACATTTGTTCTTTCTGGAAAGGGAATCAAGTCCTTCACTCATTCACTAAACACATTACTTTGGTCCGCTATTTGACTACGCGTTCTTGTCATTTCGCGATAAACCTTCCTTCTCTTTTTGTATCTTTCAACAATATTGCTCTGCTCCGCCGTCTTTAGCCCTCACTGAAGTACGCGCGGTAGTCTCGATGCGCGGCGAATTCGCATGGTCCTGAGCGCAGAAGGGACAGATCTCAGTCTCTTCGCCCTCGATGCGATGCATACCATCGCCCACCCAGCGTTCGTCTGCCTCGCCGATCGCAGCGAAATGTCGTTGCACTTGTGCAACGGCGAGAGCTTCCAGGTCCGGAAGATTTCGGCCCAAGAGAGTGTTGATTTCGACGACATCGAAATGTCGGCAGGCCCATCTCGTGAAAGTCGTGGTGACGTCGCAAAGCATCAGACGATTGCGCGGCAGAGAGCGCGCGCTGCCTCCGCAACCGCATCGGCAATATTTGGTGATTTCCTTGAGGGCACAGAAGTCGTCGACGCTCAGCCTGCCTCGCGCTGGTGCCGGAATGGCGCCCTCGCGAGCGCGGAGCTCACGATTAATGTTCCTCATGTCCCAAGCTGGCCTACATCCAGTCCTTCCGACGCACTACAAATCACAAAATTTACTTGCTGACCCAACCAGTCGCCTTGACCGGCAAAATGTAACAACGACTGGTGTTGCGCTGCTCTCCGTTCAGGAGCCGTGATGGCGGCCATCGGCTCGACACTCTTGCGATCGCAAGGCATCATCAGACCGGCGGAGTAATCGCGAAGCGGTTTGGCTCGGCCTCCGTCCCCGATCACGCTCGTAAAACCCTCAACATACGCCGAAAACCTCGACGCGACGTCCCCCATTTTACCCGACCCATCTCAGCCTCTCCGCACGCCGAATAGATGAGTCTTCTCAAAAATAGGAATCTTCTCGGTAAAAGCCGCGACACTCTGATTAAGTAAGACTACGCAGTAGTGAGCAGGCAGTGGAAGCCGCGCAATGTCGAGGGGCGGCGCTCGGCCGAATGCCTCAGGCGCGCCGTGAACTTTGTCATCGACCGGGTCTTTGCCATTGGCAACTAGGCCCAAGAGCAGCTTGGCCTCCTTGCGAGCAAGCTCTGGTGTCCAAGGGCACCGTGAGGACCGATGGTGACGAAGCGGTGGCAACCGAACGCTGGGTACTTGAGAACGTATGTCGCTTTGTCGCGTTGACGTTTACGGCGGGAAACGGCACGCCTTGATCATCCGTATGGAGCGATCCCGGATACGGTTGATGACGAAGTCTAAAGCCATGTCTAAAGCCTGGACGTATACGCGTCGTACGATGCTGTTGGGCAGTAGCTTCTTGGGTAGCGCGTTTTTCGGGGGCGTTACGCTGCCTACACCCAATCGGCCGCAGCGCAAGGTTGCCATGGTGTTGAAGGCGGTCGACTCTCCCTTCGTCGTTGGGTGCACACAAGACGGCATTACCTCCTTGCGTTATCGTAACGATGCGTATGACACGGATTATGTTCTGCCTGGAGCCGTGCTGGGGACGGCTCACGCTAGAGTTCGGCGTGCCGGATCCGAGTGGCATACGCTTCGAACCGGCGTTGATGCAACGAAGCCGATGCATAGCGCGGCCCTTGAACTAGCAGCCCGCGATGCCGGCGTCCTTCTCACGACCCGCCTCGCAGTCGACGAGGCTGGATTGACGTGGGAGATCATGCTGCGGAACGACGGCATGGCGAGCGTGGAGGTTGGCGACCTCTATTTTCCCATGCCGATGAACACCGAATTTCCGGCAGGGCAACCGGCATCGGTGGCTGTTTTGAAGCACAGCTTCGTCTCGGGGCATGGATCGCACATCTTCTGGATTCGCGGCAACAGCACCGGCCCCTTCCTCATGCTCTTACCGGAAGCGGACACGTCACTGGAATATTGGGATGTCCACAAGGATTCGGCCGAAGCCAGTGGGACGTGGTGCGCCTACATCTTGGGCGGAGCGGCCGCCGGCGAGGCAGTGGCGGCGGGGACTCGCTGGCGACAGCCGACGCATTCCCTGTCCCTGTCGCCGGCCGAGCAACGGCGTTACCGTCTCCGCTTCCAATGGGTTGCCAATTACGAGGCGGCGCGCAGGGCTATCGCGGACGCCGGTCTGGTGGACGTGGAAGTGATGCCGGGCATGACGGTTCCCAATGACCTGCATGTCGACATCGCGCTCGCGTCCTCCATTCCGGTGGAGCGAATCGAAGCGGAATTTACCGGCGACACGGTGGTGCAACGGTTGCCGGATCGGGCTGGCAGGCGCCTGTGGCGGGTTCGCTTTTCGCGATTGGGCGAGAACCGGCTGACCCTGCACCAGCCGGGTGCGCGCCAGACATTTCTTGAATTCTCCGCTACCGAGCCCGTCGAGACGATGATGAAGAAGCGCGCAACCTTCATCGTGAAGCGGCAGCATCGTGACCCGTCCAAATGGTACGACGGTTTGTTTGGCGAGTGGAATATGGAGACGCAGGTCCTGCTTGGCCCGGACAATTACGACCGGATCAAGGGTTGGCGCATCTACGAGGTGACGTGTGATGATCCCGGGCTGAGCAAGCCCGCTTACCTCGCGACCAAG
>NZ_JADFUE010000076.1:0-27091 GCF_054967145.1 Bradyrhizobium sp. UFLA06-24 | reverse complement strand
GGATCAAGGGTTGGCGCATCTACGAGGTGACGTGTGATGATCCCGGGCTGAGCAAGCCCGCTTACCTCGCGACCAAGAATGCCGAGCATCCTGATGTGGCGGAAGTGGCGGCGCTGGATCGGTATATAGACACGTTCGTCTGGGGCGGGCTGCAACGTACCACACAGGAGGCATACGCCTACGGCCTCTACGGCATACCCGATTGGAAGCAGAACAGGGAAAGCAGCGATCCCGGCCCGAAGGGTCGCCTGCATATCTGGCGGCCTTATGACTATCCGCACATCTTCGCGATGTATTTGGCCATGCACCGCATCGCGCGTGACCATCCCGCGATACCCACCCGCCAGAGCGCACGAGATTATTTGGTACGCGCCTACGGTACGGCGCTGGCCATGTTCACGGTGCCGATGCGCGTGGTGATGTGGTCTGCCTACCGCACCGGCTTCTACAACGAATGTGTGATCCCCGAACTGGTTTCGGCGCTCACGACGGCGGGCTTGACGCGCGAGGCGGCGACGTTGGAGGCGCACTGGGCGCGTAAGGTGCGCGCCTTCGTCGATCCGAAGGCGGACCTGTTCAAGTCTGAATATCCGTTCGATTCCACAGCCTTCGAATCAACGCAGGCACTGGCGCGCTCGGCCCTTGACGACCCTGTCGCCATGGGGGTTTCGAAGGCGGCGGCGCGTGCCTTCTCGGAGCGTCAGATCGCTGCAAATCTGTTCTGCCGTGGCTGGCTGGAACCTGCTTATTACTATCTGGGCAGCGATTATCGCCACACTGCGGGCGACGCCTATACGCTGACTTACATGGCGCAGATGGGTGGCTGGGCGCTGCTTGATCATGCGCTGAACGATGCAGACGACCCGCATCCGCTCCTTCGTCTCGGCTATGCCTCACAACTCAGCGCGTGGGCTTTGCTGAACAGCGGCCCTGCGTCGGCGGGTCATGGCTATTGGTATCCGGGCGAGGAGAATGACGGCGCGGCCGGTGGCGGCTTCGAGCCGGCGCCGAGCGGCACCACATGGCTCGGTCAGCCGCATCACCGTGGAACGTGGTATTACTCGTGCGAGATCGACCTGGGATTTTGTGGGGCGGTCCGCGCTGCTGCGACGATCGTTGCCGACGATCCCATCTTTGGGCAGGTTTGTCACGGTGGCATCATGGAGACGTTCGCTCACACCCTGCGTATCTGGCCACGTGATGGCGTGCGGCGACGGCTCAACGTGCGGCTCCAGTCTCTTCGATTGGACTTGGTGCTGCTCGACGCGCGATTCCGGGCGGATCGACCGATCATTCTGAATTTGGGGGCGGGGTGGATCAGCCTTACGCCTGAGCCCTTTGCCCCATCTGGATCGGGAGTGTCGTTCGAATTGCGGTACGATGACGGGAGAAAGCGCAAGGAAGTCATCGACATCACGGACAGCCAGCTCGTCGTCCGCTTGCCTGCGGCGCGCTTACCGCGGGTTCAGGTTCGCTAGACTCTAGTGTTGCCGATTATGGGGTGCGATCGGCACTTATGGCCTGCTGTTCCACGCGGCTTCCGAGCCGATGACGATCATCCCGGCAAATCCCGAGCATCTCGGCGCACGTATCCGCATCACCGCCGTGCTGCATACCTCGGGTTCAGCGCCCGTGGACGCTTTTCTCGCCGGAGGAGGCGCCGGATCTCCACGACCTGACCGGCGCTGCGTTAGCCCAACTATACGCGCTCTACGAGACGACGGCCGCGCAAGGCGATCTCCGCGTCAGCAAACAGGTCCGCGCGGTTCACTGGAATCACAGAACTTAAACTGAAAGTCGCTGACGAAGGATACCTCGCCAATATCGGTCCCGGTCGGCTTACGCGTTCGCGTGCCGCTTCTGGCGTTCTTAAACGATCGAAATTTACTGCTGCGCCCGCTTGGGGAATACGATCTACGTCGTGCCCCCGTCTTGCGTCACAGCGGCAGACCTCGACGAAATCTACACCGCAATAAATGATACAGCCGATGAGCTGGTATAGAGGGGCCGCAATCTATCCCCGAAAACACGCCAGTGCCGATACTCTGTGGAGTGACGCAGAACGTGTAATCGCCGGAGAGACCTGTGAGAGCCTCGATCCCAACCCGCAGGAGCAAGGATATCGTCTGAAGACTAGAGCGGCGTCAAATGAAGAGTGCTCTCGATGAGAGCGCTCGGGAGCACAGATCGATCTCAAATATCTTCGAAGCGACGAGCCCGTTCCGCACTGTCTTTCCACCTGTTGAGGCAGCAAGGCTTCCGGTAGCCAAAGTGAGACCGGCGCATC
The DNA here is from genome assembly GCF_054967145.1 of Bradyrhizobium sp. UFLA06-24. NCBI lineage: Bacteria > Pseudomonadati > Pseudomonadota > Alphaproteobacteria > Hyphomicrobiales > Nitrobacteraceae > Bradyrhizobium > Bradyrhizobium sp. UFLA06-24. The sequence continues at coordinate 24,804 of NZ_JADFUE010000076.1, read as the reverse complement.
GTGCGCTTCGGCCCATGACACCGCGCTAGCCAAGTATTGGTGGGGCAGTGGCCGCGCGGCTGTCGGTATTGAGACAAATGTCAGCAGCTTGACGATACACGCCGCGACGAAGTGCCCGCAAAGCCTGCGAATTCACTTCGGCACGCGACTTGCTCTCTTTGCGGCATCATCACCAATCGCAGCGCGATGGTCTTCGGGACGGACTCGGCGCGTGTCGCTGTTAGCGTCTGCTCCGCCCCGACGGTTTGCTGCGGCGATAGCTTATGGACGCTCGGTTATGGACCGAGAAACTGCAGGGGACGTGTTGAATGCGACCTGGAGTTCTTCTTTTGGGAGCCACGACAATTGCGCTCGTCGCAAATGGTGCGGCGAATGCGGCAGACCTTGAGCCGGAAGTGAAACTGCCCGCGGCGGTGTGGAACTGGTCCGGAGGCTATATTGGTGGACACGTCGGCGGCGGGTACGGCCGAACCTCCTTCAGCAATCCCTACGGTCCGTCAATCTATGGCGGCATAGTCGATACGCCGACGTTCCTCGCAGGTGGCCAGATCGGCTACAATTGGCAGAAGAACGGCTGGGTGTTTGGCGTCGAACTCGATGTCAGCGGTGCTGTCTCAGACGGCACAAATACCTGCCTCGCGTCGTCCGGCTTTGTCGTGAGTGCAAACTGCAAGGCAGGTCCGAACATCTTTGCCACAGCGACCGGTCGTGTCGGTTACACGTTTGGCGCGTCGGGTGGCACGCTGGCCTATCTCAAGGGAGGTGCAGCTTGGCAAAACAATCAGGGCGACGTCATCAATAACCATGAAGGCGGACTCGTGCCACAGGAGAAAACCCATTTCGACTACGGTCGCATCGGTGGCATCATCGGGCTGGGCGTCGAGCAGGCGCTTACGCCCGCATGGTCGGTCGCAGCTGAGTATGACTATCTGAATTTCGGTGGCCCGAGTGTCGCGACACCTCCGACGGTGCAGGGTCCGCCGTTCGCAATTGTTCCGGCGAACACAACGAGCCCGTCCAGCAACTATCACATCGGAAAGATTGGATTGAATTACCATTTTGGCGCCGACCCGTGGACGGCGCAATGGTCCTATGTGCCGCAGTACGCGAAGGCTCCAGTCGGCGCGCCGCCGATTGCTTATTCAGATGGTTGGTCGTTCGAAGGCGGATCGCGGCTCTGGCTCAGCCGCGGACGATTCCAATGGGACCACAGTGTAGCGCCCTACTTGCCTCTAGACCCCAGCGTCCTTGTATCGAGGCTCACCTATCATGGCCTTGACGGACTTTCGGGAGAGCTATTTGGCCGTGTCGACAGCCCATCGGGAGTGTTCCTGAAGGGCAACATTGGCCTCGGGCGCTTCGATAAAGGAAACATAAACAATGAAGATTGGCTCGCCGATCGGGAACTCTCCTATATCAACAACGCATCACGGCAACGAAACGGACGGTTCACCTATTTTACCGCAGACTTAGGTTACGATTTCCTGCGCGGCGCCAACTACAAGGTCGGCGGATTTATCGGCTGGACCTACTACGAACAGAGTTCCGACTCCATCGGTTGAACGCAGATTGCCCACCCCCGCTACACTTGTCCGGCGAACCCAGACACTATCATCGGCAGCCAGAATACTCAGGGGAATGCACCTCGTGTCGGCCTAAGCGCCGAAACCATGCTCTCTGAGCGCTGGCGCTTAAACACCGATGTCGCCTACCTGTCCTGGACCGATTTCAAAGGGCGTGACCACCATCTCTTGCGCGACGAGACCACCTTCGATGAACAGCGGGGCAACGGTGGCGGCGGCGTCCAGGTTGAAGGCGTGCTGTCCTACTTCTTCACCAAGAACTTCAGCGTCGGCGTCGGCGGGCGCTACTGGTCCATGTGGACCAAAAAGCGGGGCGACTCTTTGTGCAGCAGCAGCGGCTGCGTCGGTGATCCGGCCATATTCGCGAAGTACAGCATGGAGCGCTGGGGTACGTTCTTTCAGGCCTCCTATAAGTTTGATTGAAAAGATCACACCTCAAACCAAGCGCCGGGCGTCTTCAACGCTACGAGTAACGCACATTTTCTCTGCATGAACTCCAACATTAGCGGCACAGACCCCCGCAGTAGCCCTGCCGGCACCGGCCAGAAGAATGATCTCCAGAACTGTCGAAGAGCCCAAGCTAAATGATCTCAAAGTATCTCCGACGTTCAAAGTCGGTGACCCGATGTTGAACGGCTTGCCACTCCCAATGGCGCGAGCAAGAAAACGCTCCAACAAACCTTTCTCCAAAGACATCACTGGCCGCTGCAGACTCTGCAAACCGAGATGTTGCCTCTGATAGGCTTTGAGGCAGTCTCGCGGACGGACGACACATTTCCACGCTTGCATCACCGACGATCGAAGCCGGTAGTGCCGGACCTGTCTCGACGCCCAATATTCCCGAACCAATCGCACATGCTAGCGCGAGATATGGGTTCGCGTCTGCGCCAGGCAGCCTATACTCCAGGCGATGGGCAGATGGCTCTCCCGGAATGGCGCGAACCGCGCAGGAGCGGTTGTCGACTCCCCAGCTTGGACAGATTGGTGCCCAGGAGCCAGGTACCAATCTCTTGTAGCTGTTGAAGTTTGGCGCAGCGAGCACACAGAACTCATTCATGTATTCTAGTTGTCCGGCGATAAATTGCCTCATAAGATCGGAGACGTTGCCGAACGCATCACCGTCGTAAAACGCATTTTGACTATCCGAGGACATGGAGATGTGAATATGGCCGGACTGGCCAGGCCATTTCTCGGAAACCTTGGCCATGAATGTAGCCATCATGCCTCGCGTTTGCGCCCAGGCTTTTATCATCGACTTGAATATGGTTGCTCGATCGGCGGCTTCCAGCGCATCACAATGACGAAGTGACGCTTCGACCACGCCAGGTCCCGTTTCAAAGTGTAGTCCGCTGAGAGGTATTCTAGCCTTCTCACAAAGCGCCAAGATCTCACCGAACAGCTCATGTTGCGCGATAGAGCGCGCAATCGAGTAGCCGAACGGGCCGCGAGTTAAAGGAGCCCATTCACCGAACGGCTTTTCTTCAATCGTGTCTGCGTTCTCCTTAAATAGTATAAACTCAAACTCAAACCCGGCAGTGCAGTCGTATCCGTGGTCAGCAGCCCTTCGTAGGACCTTACGCAGAACGCCGCGCGGGCAGATGTTCTCATGCGCGCCCGTGAACTCCGCGAGGTAGAGATATTGAGAGCCGAGATGAGACACCGAACGGCCGGTGCCTGATAGAATACGCAGGTCAGCATCTCCGAACGCTGATAGCGGCTTTTGCGTGAAACTCGCCGGAATGACCCGGTCCGTACAATCCCACGCCAGCACCGCTTCAGAGAACTTGATAACTTTATCTCCATCCGAGAGATCTTCACCTAAGACGTGTTTGCCTCGCAGAACGCCATCGAAGTCGCTGACGCCGACCATCGCCGCGCGGGCTGGATTCGCTCCGGTGAACCTGGGATCAGTTGGCATTAGTCGCGATCCTGCATCACTAAATCGAACACCTGGTCCATCCGCATTGCTCGCAACTTGCGATAGTCATTCTCAAGCGTAGTCAAGTCGCTATTCACGAGATAAACGATGCCCGGTGTCGACGCCAAGTCGATCGTGGGAACAAGCTCTTGACCAATCGGAACGAATGCAATGGCGTCTGCGAAGCTCGGCAGCTTGCGGATTGCTTCGAGTCCCGGGTAACCGGCGACGACACCGCCCATATCTGAGATCAACGAGACGCAAAGTGCGTGAGCCTGCCGCTTGTAGGGCCCGCGCAGCCTCATATATTCACCAAAGCCCTTGGGATCTGCGTAGCACCAGGCCGTCAGGGTCATATGGTTGTGCCCCAACGCCATCGTTCGTGCTTTTGCCGACATGGTCCCTTGAAGCCTCGCTCCGAAGTCAACCAGAACTGGTCCCCGATGATCGACGATGATCTCAGCATGAGCCGGTCCCTCGGCGATCTGAAGCGCCTGCAACGCTCGTTCCAGGTAGTCGGACAGCTCCTGAACGATTGGTTCGCTGCCGTCCAACAATCTCTCGAGTGAACAGACCGATGATGCTCGCTCGATAGGAACGGTGTCATACGTCCAGGCCTCCGTAACGAAGGCATTCCCGTGGATCGAGATGGCGTTTACGGTGTATTGTTGACCGTTTATTTTTTCCTGCCCGAGGGCAAAACGATTCAACGCTCCGACACGGTTGGTCTTCCCGACAATCGCGCTTAGTGCCCGCTGAATGTCAGCATCTGTCGTGCAAAAGAATACATCCTCGGTTCCCGTACTGTTCAGAGGTTTGATCACGATCTCGTCGAAGTTCGCTTCGCGCTTCCAGCTTGCGATTTCTACAGCATTGTCAGACACGACTTGTCTGATCGATCGCACACCGGCATAGGTCAGCGCGCAAGACAATCGCGCTTTGTCACGCCGAGCAGCCGATAGAGCGGTGCCGTTTGAAGGTAAGCCCAGCCGCTCCGACAACGAATCGGCGAGTTCGACTCCAGACTCGCAGCCGGCGATAACGAACTCAAATTCTCTGCCATGGAGGGCCTGAAGATGATATTCAACGATGTCGTCATACCCCATGCGCTCGCTGGGGCGAATGACTTCATCATACAGGTTAGCATCAAAGTGCGCTTGGAATATGGGTGGAATCTGTGCGGCCGACATCACATGCACGGTTCCAATGCCATAGCGCTTGAACTGTTCCGGTAGATATCGGCCGGTAGAGTACGCGTCTACGATTACACAATTCCGTTCTTTCATGCGGATCTCCGATACTGCAAGTAGATGTTGCTGACGGCGACAGCCGTAATGAGAATGTTTCCAAGGAACGTATGTGACGAAGGCACGATGCGAGAATCGAAGTACTGGAACAGGAAGGTGATGATAGGGGCGGTGGACAGGACCATGTTGACGGTGAAGGGCTCGACGTAACGAATGCCCTGCTGGATCAAGAGCAAAGGAACGATCATCGTCGAAACGCCAACTGCTGCGATCGCAAACCAATGCTGCGAGATCTCAGGCACGATGGATGAATAGTCCACCAGTCCCAGCAGCAAGATAATCGTTCCATAGAACCGATGCGCCAGCACTTGCCGGCCGGAAAACCCACGGTCGAAAAGCAGTTTGACAAGTACATTTGTGAGGGCGAGCGATAGGCCGGCCACGATGGCCAAGACTATTCCAAAGGACGATCGAGCCCCCCACTCCACGCCTGCGTTGCCGCTGGCCGAGATCCAAATCATGTAACTCGCGATCATCGCGATCGAAGCGCTGACGACGATGTCGGATGCTGGCGGAACTCCCTGGCGCCTGATCACGGCGTTTAGCCACACAGTTGCGGTGGGCCCCAACGCCACCATGAACGCGACGACGATCGCAGGTTCAACGTATTTCAAGCCGATAAATAGGCCGATCCAGCTGATTGCTGTCACGACGTTGAGTACGGCGAAGACCAAAAGGGACCGATTCCCCACTCCTGCCTTGCTTGTGTCGTGGCGCGCCAAGAGATTGAACGTCAGACAAACCACGGTAAATGACAGCAGGAGCGCGACGAACGCATCTGCTCGCTGAAAATACGCTGCGGCATAAACCTCGCCTGCCGCACTCACGAGGACATAGAGGGCCACAAAGAGCACTCCCAGCGCGAACCTATTCGTCAATCGTCTACCCTTCCCGTGCCCGCGCGACGGGGCGCGGCCCTCGCAGGGACCGGGCCGCGCGCATCGATTTTGAGGCATTCAACTTTCGGCCTGTACTGACCACGTTTGGTTTGAAATCTCACGATCTGCCCTAGTGATTCTTCGTTCCGCGGTACACAACACAGGCCTCTCCGAATGCTTTGAAGAGTTGCTTGCCGAGGAGATCGGTTGAGACGTGCCATTCGGGGTGCCATTGCACCCCGATTTGCAGCGTCGGCGCGCCAATCACCGAAGCCGCCTCAACAAGACCGTCAGGCGCCCACGCCTCCCGCCTCAGCGCCGGGGCAAGCGCCTCGATGCCTTGATTGTGCAGCGAGTTGACTTGGGCTTCGATCGTCCGGGCGATTGGGAAGAGCGCGCCGTCGGAAGATATCCTGACGCTGTGCGCGGCATCGTACTGACGGTCCCTGGGACGGTCTGGCTTCTCGGCATGCATAGCACCGCTTTCGAGGCTCCACTCCGCAAGCGATGGGCGGAGTGTGCCGCCGAAATAGACGTTGAGCTCCTGAAGCCCACGGCAGATGCCCAAAATAGGCATTCCGAGCGCGATGGCGCTCTGTATGGCTACGGCAGAAAGCCGGTCCCTAGGACGGTCAAGGATCCCAGCCTCAACGTCCCGATCAGGATCAACTAAGGATGCAGGCGCTGACAGGACGGCGGGGTCGACGTTCGATTCATCACCTGTCAAGACCACACCGTCCAGCCGGCGCATGATGGCCGTGGCGAACGCCTCCCCAGCATCTTCCGCGTCGACGGTCGGCAATACGACGCAAGCAACTCCCCCATGACGATGGAGTGCCTGCACGTACTTACGGCGTAACCAGTCGCGATGCACACCGTCGACCAGAAGGCGGTTCGAAGTGACGCCGACAACGGCTCGCGCGCGCTCGGGCTGTTGCAGACTCACGCCACCTGGCCCCGCGTCCGGACGGCGGCAACGGACTGCTCATACAGCCGTCGATTTCGCTCTTTCAGCTGAGTTATGACGCTAGGCTGACCTTGAGGCCCCTTGACAAAGAGCCCGCCCCAAGTCGCGGCGACCTTCGCGTAGTTCGGATCCTGCATTCGGATTTTCTGAGCCTTGCGCAACAGCCAAAACGGGATACCGGGCGAAAGGTGGTGCTCAAGGTGGTACTCATCTAGATTCTGCCCAAGAATGGCTCGCTCGAGGAAGCTTCCCTTCCGATTTCTGGTGAGATAGACGTTCTGCGTCTCGTTTTCGCACATTGGCGAGTGCTCGGCGAGTTCGATGAACCAGCCGAGGACCTGAAATGTGGTGAGATAGGGCACGATCCAGAACAGGACGACAATATGGAGCAGCCCAAGAACATATGACCCGGCCAAGATGCTGATCCAGAAGAGATAGAAGCCATACCTGTCAATCAGTATGCCTGAGCGGCTCTGATCCTCGGTATCTTCGACCGAAAACCGGTTGGTCCAGAGATACTTCAGATAGGCCACTGTCGCGCCGCCGAAGATCGGCTTCCAGATGATGTTGAAAGCGTATCTCTCTGGACGCTGCACGTCATAAACGCCGCTGGCCAGGAAAAACTTCAGGTCGGGATCCTTGTCGGGGTCGCCGAGATAGGGATGATGCAAGTAGACATGTGAGATCCGATAGGCCCAGTGTCGCTGGAACAAGGGATAGGAGGCGAACAGAATGCCAAGAACATAATTCCAGGTGGTGTTCTTCGCGAGCGTGCGGTGAGCTGCATCGTGAGCGATGGTTGTCAATCCGCGCTGATAGGCACCAATCAGGAGAACGGCCAGCGGGTAGAGCCACCACGAAACAGACACGGTCGCAAGCGTGCACGCTGCGATAACAGCGTAATCTTTCGCAATGTAGGCGGCCCCTGTGATGTTGTCGGGCCTTAGCTCCGAAAGTTGCTTATTGATCTCCCGGCTGAATTGAACGGCCTCATAGCGTGATGACCTCAGTTTCCAAGCGTCTGCCTGATTCATGAGAACCTCTTCCTAATTGCCTTGCAGGTTGTCAGATTGCGGAAAGCGCCTTGTCCAGATCGCGCAAGATGTCATTGACATCTTCGATGCCGACACAAAGCCGGATTGAGCCGCCAAATATGCCGGCGGCTTCGCGCTTTTCCCGCGGGACGGTGGTGTGAGTCGTCGAGACAGGATGAGTCACGAGCGTGCGGGCGTCTCCCACATTGGAAACGTGATACATCAAGTCAATGTTCTGGATGAACTTTCGCCCGGCCAGTTCGTCTTCCACCTCGAACATGACCATCGCCCCGTGTCCATATGCGGTGTTGAGTGTCTGTTCGACGATTTCCCGATCGGCGCCTTCGAAGAGACCCGGGTAAAACACCCGACGCACTTTTGGATGCTCCTTTAGAACTCCAGCCACGATCCTGGCATTGGCGCAGTGCTGCTTCATGCGAAGCGGCAGCGTTTCAAGCCCTTGGATCAGTTGAAAGCTCGCAAACGGGGAGATGGCTGCACCGGTATCGCGTAACCAGGTCATGCGAGCCTTGAGGAGAAACTCGCTCTTTCCTAGGTCATCGACATCGCGCACGGCGTTGTGCCAGACAATTCCGCCATGCGCTTCGTCGGGACCATTGAACAAGGGGAAGCGAGAAGCTCCGCGATAGCTAAATTTACCGCTGTCAACGATTAGTCCGCCGAGGGTCGTGCCGTGGCCGGAGATATATTTTGTTGCAGAGTACGTTGTAACTGCAGCGCCCAGGTCTGACGGCCGGCATATCAGCGGCGTAGTCGTGTTGTCTACGACCAGAGGCACGCCGTACCTCCGGCCGATCTCCGCAAGCTGTTTAACGGGAAGCGGAATCAGACAGGGATTCGATATTACCTCTCCGAACAGGCAGATGGTGCGATCATCGATCGCTCGCTCGAACGTCTCGGGCCTTCGAGGATCTGCTGTCCTCACGCTGATTCCCAAACGCTTTAGGGTGTTGTGGAGCAGGTTCCAGGTATTGCCATATAGATATGGAGAGGCAACGACATTGTCCCCTACTTCGCCACTTGAAAGATTGACGATAGCAAGGAACGTCGCCGCTTGACCTGACGCAACGGCGAGCGAGTCGCTGCCCATATCGACAGCGGCGTAGCGCTTCTCGAGCGCGCGGGTCGTGGGATTGATAATCCTCGTGTAGGTGAACCCATCGGCCTTGACGTTGTAGACGTCCGCGATGTGGTTGAGATCGCCATCGAGTTCATAAGCTGTATTCTGGTAGATCGGCACTGCGACGGCTTTCGTCACCGGGTCGCGCCGATAACCCGCATGCAGAACAGCAGTCTCGGCGGAAAACGGCAGCTGCCGGTCTCCAACTGCCTGAGCCGGCATCTTTACGCGCGCGGCATATGCCTCTTGGTCCGGCGCCGGCCTTGCTGACCGGGCCTGACCGGACCGGAAATATGAACGAAAAGCGCATCCCAACCGCTCAATCCAGCTGGATTGGATTTCCCCAATGCAACCGACGCGAAAGCTTCGCGTCGCAAGGTGCAGCTTCGAGTAGACGTAAAGATTGTGGGCCGCCAAGTGGCGATACAGCCCATCGAATCCTTCCTGGTCTACTATGCCGGGCGGCGCACTGAACGCAACGCAGACCGGCGACTGCAACTCGGGGGACAGCAGCGGAGACACTGTCCCTTCGAGTTCCTTGATGAGGTCGTCTCTGACCTTCTCGTACCGGAAGCGTCTGGCATCAATGCTCTCCTCATGCAGAATCTTCAAAGCCATTGTCGTTGCCTGAACGATGTGGGTGGGAGGGGTCGACCGCCACTCACCCGTGCGCTCGAGCGAGCGCCATTGATCTCTCACATCGAGCACAAACGATCTCGGTTCTTGAGCCGCATTCTCCAGCAGCTCGCGCGACGCAATTACAAACGCTACTCCCGGCGGCCCTTCTATGCATTTGTTGCTCGATGTGACCAGTACGTCTGGTCCACGCTGGCTCAGATCGATATTGAGAGCGCCGAAGGAACTCATTCCATCAACGATGGTTTTTACGCCACAACGCCTCGCCTCTTCCACGATCTCTTGCAGAGGGTTGACGATTCCGGTTGTCGTCTCACAATGCACGAAACACAGGTGCGTAACGCCAGGATTTCGGCTCAGATACTCGCCGATTTCTTGCGGATCCAAAGGATCGGTTGCGCGCTTGACGAGCTTCAGCGCTTCGACCCCCCACAGCCGCAAAATTTGTAGAACACGCTCGCCATAGATGCCGTTTACGCAGACGAGCGGCCTGTCGGCTCGGGACACAAATGAAGAGAGGGCAGCCTCCATTGCAAAGGAGCCCCCTCCTTGAATGGGCACCACCGAATAGTCCTTAGCGTTTCCCAGCAAGTTGAGCATCAGCCGCCTCATGCAGGCGGTCACCTCCTTGAACTCGTCATCGCGAGATGCAAGATCAAGCTGCATCTGGCTCTTCACCGCCAACGATAGCGACAATGGACCAGGCGTCAGCAAAGAGCGCTGTCTTGTCAAACCATTCCTCCTACATTGTGTTCGTCGATGACCTGCCGTACGCGCGCCATCGCCCCGGAGGCGCGCGTATGCCTTCCTCATCGATAGCTTCGAATGAAGCGCCTTAAAACGCGGTCTCGTTTCGCGTCGACCGCTCCAAAAGGCCGCCGGATGACAACCTTCAATTTCTCATTGCGGATGGAGAGCAATCCTTCACAAAGCTCCCCGTTGATGCGTTTCAGACCTCCCAGATAGCCTTTTTGCGCTGAACGCTCGGGCGCAAGTGGGCGCCGACGCTCGCTCTCATCCAACTGTCACGCATGTGCAGGCTTGGGCGTGGTCGCCTCTGGCGCTATGAGGCGCCGGTCGGCCGGCGGTCTACCTGTAAGACTGCCCAGTCAGGCAAGCTTTGCCGCCAGAAAGGCGATGCAGCCTAGATCGTCGCGCCCGGACGATAGGCAGGCACACTCGATAGTCTTCGTTCGCAGCGGGTGTCCAATGCGTTTGCTTGGGACTTGATACATTTTCACTCCGTCGCTCGTGGAGGGATTGGGACGCACATGGCTGTCTGGGCGAGCTCGAAGATCGTACAACTTGACGTTACGGGCGTTTCAACCCTCTCCGGAATTTTTCTCGCGGGACTTTTCCTCACGTACTCCCGTTTGGCAACGACAAGTCGACGCAAGCAGCGGAGTACGAGGGATTCACAGCGAGGTTCAATAGTTTGAACGTTAGATCTGGATCGAGCGTGAGTATTCCGCGTGCGAGCGCGATTCTGCGGAGAAATGACGGGATCGTTCCGTTTACGTGCAATCCGGCCAAAAGAGCCATATGGAGGTACGAAGCTTCTCGGCAGCCCGGGCGAGATCCTACTGGATGCTGTGCATGACGGTTTAAACCTTCCGCCATAGCTGTTGTGTCACGTCATTGCGCTCGCAATGGAGCGGCGTTGGCAGCCCGCGGCGAGCCACACTTGATGGCGATCCAGCGATCTTGGATGCTTGCGCGAGCAGGAATCAGTTCGACACCTTTTGGCGAGCGGCCTTGTGACACAACATGTCGCCTCGATTTGCCGGGAGTACGTCGAGCCAAGTCCAATGAAGTTGCGCGCTTTATCTTGGAAGCGATTCCTGGGCTTTCAGCATCTCAGTTACTTAACGCCGCTTCGCCGCGGGACGTCTCACCGAGCGATATGGCGGCGGTGAGCGTGCGGTTTTACGGCGGTTCCAAGGCGTGGGCGGCGAGCAAAAGTTGCCGGCATCCCAGCGCTCGTTGCGCGCAACTACCTCGCCGATGAGGCACTCTGGTTGGACGACGGTCGCACTTCGTACTTGTCCTGCTCTCTCCTCTGCAGGCCGGCTCGTTGATGCGAGCTCGCGTCCGACGTGGTCTACGGGCGCGGTCGAGCACGCCAGCGGTTGACCAGAGCGGATCATCAAGTGATCATCTCTGTCGCTTGCCAAGGATGAGCTTCGCTTCCTTTTCGGCTGCGCCTATGGCGCCTTCATGGCGATCAACCAGGAAAGGCGGAACGGAGCATGACCCGAACACGCGGCGGGGCTTCGTAGCTCAGGATGGCGCATGTTCGTGACAGCATTGCCTCGCGATGCGAAGGTACAGGCCTACGCCGAAGGTATTCGCCGACGAGCGGCGGCCAAAAAGGGAAGAAAGCTTGCCAGACGTTACCATCGCCAGCGTCCTTAGGAGATGCTGAGGATCTGCTCAAGCCGCGGGACCTCCCCTCGCAACGTCTCGATAGCCACGTCTCGGTTCTCCGAAATGTTCAAAGCAGTGTGGACCGGCTCTCCAGCGTAAGATGAGCCGGGCAATCCTCCCGCATTGGTACTTCGCATATCCCACCAGGTGCGGAATATACGGCGATAGGGTTCAGTTACCTCCCGCCCCCTGTCTAGAACTCCGGATTTCTGGGCATGCAGCAGTTCCTGCTCATATCCGAGTTCCAGCAAAAGCTCGGCACCGACCAGATCGGTCACGGTTTGCATCTCCTCGACGCACAATTGAGATTGCCGTGATTTGACTGAGCTTCCGTGGATGGCGTTTCGTTCCACGTTTTTTCGATCCCCAAAGCTGCTGGCTTGAAGATAATCTGCTCGTCCTATGCTAGCCGATGCGACGCCATCTGGATCACAGCCGAGCCCTGTCAGTACACGTTGGATTTCCTCGTCCGGACGCGCCACGAGCAGTTCGTATTGCACCAAATGGGCCTGCGGGCGAGTACGTTGCTCGGCGAGCCTAGGAAGACCCAAAACCAAATCGGGGAGTGAAGATATTATGCCATCGGGCAGACGAAGCATGAGATCAGTGAGACTGGAAACGCTGACCGGCTGCGAGCTGTCTGCCCGCCATGGAATCCCAGGTCGATTTCAATGAAGCGGCGATGGCGTAGGGATTGCGCATCAGAAGGATGTGTGGCGCTTCTGGATAGACGGATTCAACAAAGTCAAGGACCGTCCATAGCGTGGTGTCTTATCTATGATGATGCGCTTACCCGCTTCTGCCAGATACTGATCGTATGCTGCTTCTGCAAAAGCGCGGCTAACGATCGCGCGGTCTATCCGTCCTAAGAATTCGGAGGTTGCGGCCTCAATCAGTGCGCTGCCCCCCGGATGGCGCCGATCCACCTTGCCAAACGCCTCGAGCGCCAACATTAACCAGGGTTCAGGCGGAGCCACAATGTCTGGATGGAGCTTCAGCAAATGAGCCAGGAGTGTGGTCCCAGATCGTGGAAGACCGAGAGAAAGCACACTCAGGTGAACGACCAAAACGTCCGCTTATCGTCAGGCGCTCGTGCTGGGCACGCGCCCCCCTGTCGGCGCTAGCTCGATTGGGCGAAGCAAAGCGAGCCGCCCGATCGCATGAGGACCAACAGCTTGCGTACAAAGCGACGAAACGACAGAATTTTGGCTGCTACTCATGACCTAAGACCCATTCACTTTGATCGGGCGGGATCACAGAAGGGTAACTGCAATCGCGCCTCCGATTGCTCGACCAATAGAACGAAATTAAGCAACTGCTCAATTGCAGCAAGATTGACTCGGATGTAGGAAGGTTGGAAAGAACTATACGGACGTTTGCCGAAGACCGCGCGAGCACATGGCAGGTTGCTACGTATGTAAATGCGACTGCACCTCGCTGATTCTCGGCATACTCCAAGACATTTCGGGATATGAGCGGAGTGCTGCAAAGAATCAGGTCATATCGCGGGGGTCACACTTGAGTGAGCGCCGCGGCTAGCCGGTCAACACATTGGATTATAGCTCCGGCCAACTTTCTTTCGACAAGCGCAATCGTCCAAGCCGCACGAAGTATTTGGGTTAGCGGATCCGCAACGTCGCTCTTCCCCTGACAGGGGCTAAGGAGGCTGAATGACGGACCTGATCCAACATGCCACGGGATAACGCGATCAGCAAGCGCGCTTGGCCGCGTCTCTACTCACGAAGACGAGATTTTTCCGCCGTTCATGTGGAACATCCTTGGTAGGGCTACGAGCAAGACAATGTCTTCAATGCCGATTATGAATCACGACCGGACATAACCTTTTAGACCAACACTTTCTAACAAAGTCCATCAATGAGGATGCTGGAGCCCCACCGCCACATTGAAACGCCATCCAAAAAACCCCTCAGCGCGAATCGGCAAACCCAATTTGCTAGAGAACCTTCTATGGGCACTGAGGGCGGCCTGCGAGCCGCCCTACCGTGCAAGTACCAGCGCGGCCCAAGCTACCGCTGATGTCCGAGTCCGATTCCAAGATTTAAGGCCTTCTGGCGGAGCGCACCGACACTGCGTTTGGTCATCTTTGCTATTTTTATCACCGGGGTCCTGGCCTTCGAGTGGACTTTGAGCTCCTTGATATCTGCCTTCGTCCATTCGCGCCGCTTAACGCTTTTCTTAGTTGCTTTCTTCACGATGAATGCTCCTTTTTAGCGGAGCGGCTTGTAACATAGTTTTCTCGGCGCGACGACGGTAAAAAAATAGACAATATTATAGGACATCGCGCCAAGTGTAAGCTTTGGCATGTCTTCCGAAGCGAGGTGTCTGCACTGTTGCAGCTGCGCAATTGTAAACTTCATACGCACGTCGCGTTCTGATAGCGTTCCAATCGACGCCTTTATATCCGGAGCTAAACAACCGACACGCTCTCGAATAAGCGAGAGCCAAATCGCGATAGAGATCAACAGGTCCAAATAAGGAGGTGCGCCCAGAGAACGGAAAGATGTTGTGTCTCCGCGATATTGCTTAGAGAGGTGGCTGACGAGAATGATTAAAGGCACACTCACCTTTGATCACGCGCTCTTTGTCAAGTTCGCTTTTGGTCGTATTCAACTCGCGCAAAGAGCGCCGCCGCTTGATGGATCATGCCCAATTTTCGGGATAAGAAATTTGCTGAAAATCCAGCACGACTGGCGTCCACCGCCGATCAGGACACCACAGGCGTAGACCGCTTAAAGACGAGCAGAGACCTTCGTCGGCTGCCTTCGCCAACCAATACATGGGGTTCTTGGTCCCCTTCTCGTATTTGACCCGGATGCCTTCCGGGAAATCAGTTTAGCCGACCGTCTCGATGACACTGATGTGCACGAAGAGGCCAAATCCTTCGTCCCTCAGGTCAATATCTTTGGTCGCGTTCAACGACTCCACAACACTGATTACAACGACACTGTTTCTAGATTGAACTTCGCAATCCAGTCGAACTGCATCACCACCAGCAAGGGTTCAAGCGGCTTTCCTCCACGTCGACATCGGTTTACGTCGGCTCAATCGCATGCCGTGGGACGCTTTCTGCCCGTGTTCGCTTCCAGCCGAGAAACCAAAGGGAGCGGCAGCTCAGCTTTCGGCTCTTGCGCGATCTCTCGCTCAACCTGCGCCTGCATAGTACCCCGATCTAAGTTTTCGAGCGCCTCAAGTACTCTCTTCCCTCTTCGGTGATAATCCAGCACCCGGCCTTCCGCTCGATCAGCTTTTGGCCGAAAACATCGAGTGGGGTCGCGCGGCTCGCAATCCGCTTCATACGGTCCGTCCACTCCGGGCCGCTGCTAAAATAGATAGCCAAATGCTGCTTAACGACTTCGATACTCGCCAGACCGTGCGGCTGCAGGCGAGTATCTTCAGTATCGACAACTGAAAACTCGCGCACGCCATCGACTTAAGGAAAAGCCCATATTACATATTTTGAGGTAAGCTCCAGAGCTGCGAGCCGCTTTTCAAAAGAGAGCTTCCTCCTAAAGCCGATTGCACGACACCCGCCTGCCGTCGCCGCGGTAAGCAACGCTTTTCGACTGCATCTTGCCAGGACTCTTCCGAAGAACGGTTCAGCATTAGATAGCTGCGTTGACTAGGAGCGTGAGGTGGTCTCGACTGCCGACTTCGACCGACTTGAGATCAAACGACGTCGGTAGTAGCCACGCCGTTGTACATCCTGACGAATGACGTCGCTCACGAAACGAACCGCCCGCTTCTTTCGTTTCCAATTCCCGCCCAATCCCGCGGGGATCGCAAAGCCTCTCGGCACGACCAAAAGATCGTTTCTTTGGTTCAAATAGATATCGAACATGTGGTGGCTCTTTTTCGCACAAGCGTAGATCGGCTGTTCACCGATCTGGTGACATCGAAGCAACAGTTTCCTTTAAGTCACTGGACGATCAAATGACATTCAAAAGCTCCCGTCCTGATAAGGGAAGACGGTCACGCGCACAATGGTGCCGCAAGATGTGAGCGTGTGCACGTCCCGACTTACGGCGCCCGGAGAGGCACCCGTCAATGTCGACCTCAAACGCGGCGGAGAGTCTATCTAGGTGGCTCAACTACGGCAATGCCAGCCTACGCTACGATTTTTCTCCCAACTAGCTGATGCAGCATAAGCTTCGCCAGGTATGAGGCTCCCAAAGCAGCGGCTTAGCAGATCGTTGCCCGGAAAGCAGACGATCGTCGGTACTAGCTGAAGTAATCCTCCGGCCCGCCTTCGCGAACCGTGTCGAGAGTAACGCAATGGAACCCACCGCCGAAGATCCGTCTATGGCGGCGCCGAACCGGGACAACCTGAAAGCTGAACTGTTCAAGGATCCGAGCCAGCTCGGGGCAGGCGTCGTTGACTAAGACGACGTCAGGAGCGACCGAGAGGACGTTGACATCAATGTAAAGACTGGACAACAGCAGATCGTCGTCGTTGTAAGCCGGAAAACTATTTTTGGTTGGCTCGGGCGCTACTATCATGTCCCAGTTGCGCATTGCTTCTGGCAAATAGTCCGCCACCTCGCGAGACCGCACGAGCAGCGGCCCCGGCGCAAGCGCTATGACCATACTATCAATATGGCTATCGCAGAGCTTGTAGGCACGGTGGATCCGAAATCGTCCTTGCAAATGGCGCTCAAGCCAATCACATGGCATCGCGTGATTCTTGGTAGCGATATTTACGACGAGGTCGCGTCCAACACGCAAACACTGCGCACCGTCCCACATCATCTCGAGGCCAACGTCATAGGGATGTGTTCCGGGATGGTGGATCGGTTCCGTTGGACCACCGGTCGTTGACAGGGCGTAGGAGCGGTCAAATGAACGGTTAGTCATCAACGGGCGCGGCATCACTGACCATCGCGCGCCTCGGTCGAAATAGGACGCGAAGATTGGCTTGAGAAATTGCGTCTCGAAGTATCGTGAGCGGAGCATAGGAGGGGTCTCGATCAATTCGTCTCCAACCACTAACGCTATGTCGCGGACATTGAGCGGCGGCACGACTGCGGCCAACCAAGCAAGGGTGCGAACCTCCACGGTGGACGCATCGAGTGTCATCGGTCGATGCACGGTCACGTTAAGCTTCCGCAACGTGTTCACAATTCCTTCGACGTCCTCATTCAGTTCGTCCAGGTAGCGGTCCTTGATCCGATGGCGGACCCGCGTGCCAGCTTGTGTGCCCGCTGCCGCAGAGGACAGACGCGGAGCAGCGCGATCGTCTGTTCTCTACCCACTGGGATGATCCCGCCTTGGCCGGCTGGTCAGATGCGCTCTACACCATTGCCGGATACGTGCTCTACACCACGAATTCAACCTATCTGACCTGGCAGGTTCGCCGGCGGATGACGTATTTGCCGTCCCTTCGGGATTCCATATACGGCTGCCGGCGTGGTTCAAATTGTATAATTGGAACGTTTGCCACAGTAAGGCTACCGCACGGAATGGCAGCGGGCGGAAGTAAGGCTGATGCGGAGCACCGCTGCCAAGGTTCGAAGTGGACGCCGGTCACTGTAAAAGGGCAAAGTCTCATCCGATTGAAACGCGGAGCCGGACACAATGTCGTAGGCATGCTCCACGAACACGTCGTCGCGCCGGATGCCATAGCCGAAGAATACCATGACTGGCGAGGACGCCGGTGAATGTCACGGGCGTGAACTGAGAGCATTGGCCGGAGTTGAAGACCTTAAACTTCCTTGGAAACCCGGAAAGTGCGACGCCCTTGCAACTCAGGAGAGCTCGTCCTCGCGGAATGCTCGAAGATGATGTGGACGGATTGGCTCATGCAGGCGGTGTTCGAAGCTCCAGTACATCGGCGAAGATTGTCCAATCGCGGACCCGCCTTTGCCGGCAGAAATCGGTCTCCGCCTGCTGAGCAGCAGCACTCAGCGAGGCGGCATCGACCTTGAATGCTGCCTGGCACGCACGATGCTCGCCGCCGGCATCGTCGCAAACGATCTTCATAAACCGGACGCTAAATGAAGGCATGCCCCCTCTCTTTGTGTGGTTTGCTTATCCACTATTCTGCCATTCGCGCGGGGAGTATTTGATTTGCCTCAAGGAGCATCCCAAGAGGTCTGTCTGATCCTCCGAAGATAGGCCAAGAAAGTCCGCCGTGAACTTTACGAGTTGTCCGCGATAGTCTTGTGAACGACTGCCGCAAGTGCAGGCTTATCGCGGGCTGATTTCTGCCATGCGCCGGCGGCTATGCGCGCAAGCGATCGCTGGGCACCAAGAACCCCGAACTTGCATCGGCGGTCCACCTGAAGACGCGATTGCAGAAGCCGCTCATCACGCTTGTCCTAGCCCACGTTTCGATAAGCCCGGTCCAGGACTTCAGCGCCGGAGCTTAAGGTCTATCAGCGCCCGGCAAGGCCACCGAGTGAAAGGCGAAGCATCAATTGACCGTCGGCGTGCACGGAGCAATGGCGAAAAGTTGTCCTAGCCATGGGCGTGGGTTGCACCTCAATTCAACGCGTTGGTCTGTTGCAGAGAACGCGAGGCGCTGGCTGAAGCGCGAGTTCGGAACATGTCGACGAGCGTCTGCGGCTGGTAGCGGTCACGAGCCTCCGATCCCGGACGCGCACAACTTTTTGACAAGCATCAATGCTGCAGCGGCTGCCTCTGATAGAAGTGGTCTTCTAGTAAGGTCAGACGCACGGCGGACCGAAATGCTTGACGCCCATGATGCTTTCTTGCCCGGGTACCCGCTGCCGTTCCTAGGACTGCTACCAGACGCAGCCGCAGCCGCGCGGCGGCCAATGACCGGCCACATGATAAATTGCGCCGACTTGCGACGGCATCTACTTTATCGGCCTGCGGGACGGCCCTGCTATGGGCTCAGAGCGATGCCGCCCATCTAACGGTGTTAAGAAAATGCGCGCGTGAGGGAGGCCCCCCACACACAACCAACACGATGACGCCGGAGGATAAGGAGATGTGTCTCACCAACAAGGGACGTGATATGACAGACGGCCGGACCATTTACCCTGCTCCGGGCCGGATTACTGGAGCTGGAGTCCAGTCTAACTTGTGCAGCACAGCTACAAATATCAACGGCCGAGGCCTTGAGCTGATCCAAATCAATTCGACCAAAGCTCAGATGTCGTTTCGTGGCGCAGATCTAAATATTTCAGTTCGCGAGCGGATCATGTTTCGTCACAACAGCGCATGGCCGATAGCCCTCCGCCGCGGCTGACGCGATCGAGAACGCGGGCCATCCGAACGTTATCGGCTTGGGCCCGTCCGCGCAGAACCCAAGCGATGTGCGCGGTGTTAACAAGGTTATCTGAATTTGTCACCCCGCAGCTATGAACACCGCCCAGCATCTAATGATCTGACATGGGAGCAGCTTGGAAAGGCGCCGCCCTTCGATCAGGATCTGGAGATTGCCGTGATCGAGGGTAATTCAATTCACCGGGTGGTCTTTCCTTGCCGCCGGATCTTCGGCGGATGGATCAACGCGAATACCGGAGAGCAAATCGCTGTGCGGCCAACGCATTGGCGTATCTGGCCCGGATAGCCGTTATTCCAAATGGATTGGCGTGAGTTGGGGTACGGAGTGCCTTTGACGTCCTCTCTTCGGAAACTATCTAGCGTGGATTGATTGAGGGAGCCTGACGGCATCTCCGAGCGGACCGAATCCGCGCCGGTGCCTTGCGGTGTCCGTCAAGCATTAGTTTTCTCATTGCTGTCGCGGCCGTTGCCAACGTGCCCATGAGCGACAAATCACAGCCTAGACGGCCGCGTACCATGGCATGATTGAGCTGCGGCACTTCTGCTTGAATGGGTCGCAGATTTTCGGCGAATGTCGTCGCCTTGATCGAGCAGCCGGCAATTCTCCCGCGGCCGACGAAACTAGCGTAACGCGTCACCATCTTTTCTCCGAGACCGTACCTTCCCCGGTCCACGAAGTGGACCGGGCATTTTGTCAGCGGCAAGGATAGCCTCGATAATGTGGAAAGCGTAAATCACCATAACCCAATTAGCTTTGTCGAGAACAGACCGGAGCTCGGGATCAACGGATTTGCGGATCGGATGCAGCGCGCAGTTCGCGCGCGGCAGCGACCATGTTGGCGAGCGCAGGCCGAACCTCCTCCCATTTGCGCGTTTTTAGGCCGCAGTCCGGATTGACCCAGAGCTGAGAATCCTGCAAGCGCGTCCGAGCTAGCACGATCAGCTCCTTCATTTCGTCCGTCTCGGGAACGCGCGGAGAGTGAATGTCGTACACGCCCGGTCCGATTTGATTTGGATATTCGTACCTCCTGAACGCATCCAGCAGCTCCATTTTCGATCGCGACGTCTCGATTGAAATGACATCCGCATCCATTGCAGCGATCGCACCGATGATGTCGTTAAACTCTGAGTAGCACATATGTGTATGGATTTGCGTTTGATCGGTAACGCCCGATGAGCAGATGCGGAAGCAATCTCCGGCCCAATCGAGATATGCCTTCCAGTCCGACCGGCGCAATGGCAATCCTTCGCGAAGTGCAGCTTCGTCGATCTGTATCATCGCCGCACCGGCATTCTCGAGATCGCGGACTTCATCGCGCATCGCGAGCGCAAGCTGACGGCAGACCTCGCTTCTAGGAATATCATCGCGAACAAACGACCAGTTCAGGATCGTCACCGGTCCGGTCAACATCGCCTTCATCGGCTTACTAGTTAGTGATTGCGCGTAGCGCCACCATTCCACGGTGATCGGCTTCGGCCGCACTACATCGCCAAACAGGATCGGGGGCCTAACGCAGCGCGAACCATAGGACTGAACCCATCCATTCCTTGTAAATGCGAAGCCGGCGAGTTGCTCGCTGAAGTACTGCACCATGTCATTACGCTCGAATTCGCCATGAACGAGGACGTCAAGACCGATGTCCTCCTGCCAACGTACGGCGCGGGCTATCTCCTCTTTGAGGAACCTGTCGTATTGCTCCTCGCTCATCGCACCTCGCGCATGCGCCGCGCGAGCATTTCGCACCGCTGTGGTCTGCGGAAACGATCCTATCGTCGTGGTGGGAAAAGCCGGTAGTCCAAAGCGTTCCCTTTGGATCTCGGAACGACGGGCAAACGGGGTGGCGCGCTGGCGCATCGTCTGATCGATCGCCCTCATTCGGACAGCGACGTTGGCATTATGGATCTTCGGCGAGGTCCGGCGGGCAGTCGCAGCGCATTCCGACTCGGCAAGAGCTAGCCCAACATTCTGGTCGCCTGCGAGTACCCGCGCCAGGATCGCAAGCTCACGCATCTTCTGAACCGAGAAAGCAAGCCAGCTCTTGACGTCGGACGCGAGCCCGGTCTCGAGTTCAACATCGACCGGCACGTGAAGCAGCGAGCAGGATGGAGCGAGCTGTACACGGTGCCTGCCAAGCTTCGCAATCGAGGGCTTCAGCCGCTGACGGAGCGACGGCAAGTTCGACCGCCACACATTCCGGCCGTCGATGACACCGAGCGACATGACGAGATCACTTCGGCCGTCAGCAACGATCTGATCCAATAGTTCTGGCGCTCGAACCAAATCGACGTGCAGACCGGAAATTGGCAGGCTCAGGGCAGTATCCAGATTGTCGCCTAGGGCGCCGAAATAGCTCGCAAGCATGATCTTGATAGCGGGTCCCTCCTTTGCGAACCGGTTATAGGCGTGCAGCAACGAATTTCGCGCCGCCTCATCCAGATCAAGGACCAGGCAGGGCTCGTCAAACTGAACCCAACTTGCCCCTCGTTTGGCTAATTCATGCAGAAGGTCGATATAGACGGGTATCAGATCATCGAGGAGAGAGAGGGGCTGGAACGCACTATCGGTACTCTTGCCGAGCTTTAAAAATGTGACCGGCCCGATCAGGACAGGGCGGGTCTGAAAGCCAAGAGCCCTCGCTTCCTCATACTCTTCGACGGGTTTGCGAGAGCACAGTCTGAACGCCTGTCCCCGGTAAAACTCAGGAACCATGTAGTGGTAGTTGGTATCGAACCACTTGGTCATTTCCTGCGCGGGCACGCCAGATCCCCGCGGGCTCTGGGCGCAACTCGCATCCTGCTCGCCGCATTGCGATCCGCGGGCCATGGCGAAGTACGTTTGGAGCGAAACGGATTCTCCGTTCGCGGCGTAGATCTCCGGGATTGCGCCAACCATGACGCTTGTATCGAGCACCTGATCATACAGCGAGAAGTCGTTTGACGGAATGATCGTGACGCCGAGCGATTTTTGACGAGCCCAGTTCGCTGCGCGTAGGCCGAATGCGTCTTCGTGCAACTGCTGTTCACTAATCTTTCCAGCCCAGTAGCTTTCTAGAGCGAGCTTGAGCTCACGCCTTGGGCCGATGCGTGGCGTTCCGAGCGTAGCAACTGGAAGAGAGAGAGGAGACATAGCGTTAACCCCTGTTGGGGACAAAGGCCATGGCGGACGCAGGCAGGAGAAGTCGCGCGTGCGACGGCTGCTTGGCGCACCACCGAGACACCCCGCCCGTGGACCAATATATTGTCGGGGCCGGTCTCCTGGCTTGCTGGTCATCGCTGCTGTCCGGCCTTCCCGAAGCCGTGCAGGCTTCAGCGACATCGTCGGACAGCGGCTCGCCGCTCACAGTTGCGGGGGCAGAGCCGGCATTTGCACCGGCTTCCCTCTTAGCTCCGGATCAATGGGAACCGGAGAACCTCGACGACTTGGATTATCGGCAGGAGAACTCTTCCGTCAACCTCTCAGATTATGTGCAAGCTAATCTGCGACATCCGCTAGCCGAATGACCGTGCATCTCTGTGACTTCACCATCTAGAAACATTCTCTCATCAGAGATGTCATAATCAGACATATCCTTCTCAGATGCCGGATAAGCATCGGAGCTGCCTTGAGGCGGAGCCGCACGCTAAATTGATGAAAGGGACAGAAGCAGCCTGCCGGCGGGAGTACCGACGTTATATCAGAGCGCTTTCAATGCGGCTTTGCGATTTCCAGAGGTTCGCCCAGCACCTCAGCTAGCCAGCTCTTCGCTCAACTAAAGGATCTGCGGCGAATAGGCCAAGGCACGTGGCGAAATTTAGCAACTGGCGAGGGGTTGATTTGCGTGCCACCCAGACTTCAGAGCTGGGATCAAGCCGGCTTGGTGCTTGGCAATCACGCAGCTCGAACGCGGGCGGCACGATAGCGAACCACACAGCTCAATGGCGGCAAACCCACTTCCGTCCACAGGCATCCGGCATCGAGGCGTTCAACTCTTCTGCTAAATATCCGGTGCGGGACATGGATGCACAAGCTGCGGCGGATACGCCAAACAGAAACATCGAAAACATGCAAAGGTCGGAAAGTCGACAAGAGTGACACAAACTCCGTGAAATTTTCCGCCTATTGCCTGGCACGAAGAATGCAGACCCTCGGAATGCCCAGTCTCCTCCTCTGGGCAGGTCCAGCTCAGCCAATTGACGCAGTCGCTGCCGGGGAAGTTAGCTGCGCATGACATAGAGGGGAGCGCCTGCTCGCGCGGGACAGCTAGCGGGTGCATCCCCGTAAACTTCTTGCGATGGCATAGCAGGTTCGAGGTTGCCTGCTTCACAAGATATTTGGATGAAACGCGATAGGCCGAGGGTTATGAAGAGAATGCCTGGAAGACCCGCGCTATGGCTTAGCGTGGTCGGATTTTTAATCTGCCTCGCCTGGCCGGCTGCCATGAGCAATAATATTCGGGCCAGCGACAGTCCCCTTGTCGAACGACTGAAGTCAACTTGGCGAGCGCAAGATGGTGAGACGATAGAACAAATTATCTCCAATGTCTCGAAGGTGGCACAGTTCGTGCCTCAAATGTGGGGCGTTGTTGAACTTGGCCAAAACGACTTTATTTTCGTTTCGTGGACCAGACACCGGGACAACAAATCGGACGAACAGTACGTTATCGCCTGGAAGATCGCCCTCGACGGCACGCTTGAACTTGCGTCGACTTATGCGAAGCCGATGGAATTGGGCTGGCGCGCCCTGGCGCTCTCCCTAATCGCCAGTGAAGTCGCAGATGGCGAAAGGGACGCAAATCTTCGCTTTCTGCATGATCCGGCCAACTTCAACTTTGTGACTACCCCGCAAGGCCGGCTCGGCGATCTTCTGCGGCAGGGCCGCTGCACTATCATTGAACCAGTTGGAGTGGACTACTTACCGAAGCGGAATGATAAACCGGCCGAGAAGGGTGGCGTGTGGCGCGTTCTGCTCTTGGTGAATTGTAGTATCCAAGGACCACGTTATTTTACACACAACGGGGTCATCACTTTCGAGAAGAGAGAAGGACAGGATTGGGAGCCACAATCCTCCTTTGCCAAACGCATCGCGAAATTTCCCCCTGGCTCCTGGTTCCAACGCACCGAGCCAAAAGAAGAGGAAGACTTAGGAGAGCCAAGGCCTGAGTAAACCGCCGCAGAGCAACATCTTGCCGCAGTGGCGGAGCGCCTCGAACCTATTGCAAGACATACGCGCTCTACACTTGCTTTGTTTTAGCATCCGCAACGGTCCGGGTGCCTTTCTCGCAGCAGTCCGTCCCGTCGCAAGAAGGTCGGGCCGCGCGATTCCGTTTGTTCCGCCTAGTGTCAGCGGCGCGCACGAGCTTGCGAGATGTGGTTTTCCCGCCTTCACTCCACCCGGTGTGAGGACATCAGTTTGCGTAGCAACGTCGAAGGCACCAGGAAATGAGTGCTGAGACGAAGCCGGCGAGGAAGTTACCGGAAACCGTTCACCGGTAGCAACCCAGCATACCGCTGGGCGCTTGCGCATTTCGGAGCGTGCAGACCGGGAAGCTCAGAGCCGTACGCAAGAACGTCGAGGACCAGACTGGCTCGGCCCTAGCTTATCTGGCACCCATTCGTCTGCACGTCATAGATCCGGATTTCGAAGCATGGAAAACACTTCTATAAC
>NZ_JADFUE010000075.1:0-27368 GCF_054967145.1 Bradyrhizobium sp. UFLA06-24 | reverse complement strand
TCGAGCCGCTTCAGCAATTCGCGGTCCTCGTCCGACAGCGGCAGCTCCTTGTCCTGCTTGATCCATGGCATGAAGCCGGGCACCGGCGACAGCGTCACGAAGGTGTCGAGCTTGGGCAGCTCGCGGCGCAGCTCCTCCACCACCTGCTTGATCAGGAAGCTGCCGAACGAAATGCCGCCGAGGCCACGTTGCGTATTCGAGATCGAATAAAAGACGGCGGTGCGCGCCTTCTCGGTCGGCAGGTACTGGCGATCCACCGCCAATAGCGGCGCGATCGCGCCTGGGATCGTCTCGGTCAGCGCCACCTCGACGAAGATCAAGGGCTCGTCGACCATCGCGGGGTGGAAGAAGGCGTAGCAGCGGCGGTCGACCGGATCGATGCGGCGGCGCAGATCGTCCCAGTCGCTGATCTCGTGGACGGCCTCGTAGCGAATGATCTTTTCGAGGATGTTGGCCGGGGTCGACCAGTCAATCCGGCGCAGCACGAGAAACCCCCTGTTGAACCATGACGAGAGCAGATGCGAGATGTCGTGGTCGAGCGCGGCGAGATCGGTGTGTCCGTTCATCATGCCGAGCAGGTCGGCACGCATGGCGACGAGATCGCCGGTGCCGCCCGGCGCGCGGTTGAGGCGGCGGATCAGCTCCTGCCGTCGCGGTTCCGAGGCGAAATGCAGCGCGCTCGCGTCCTCGTCGCTGGGCTTGGTGCGCCACGTTTCGATCGCCTTGGTCAGGCGCTCGCGGTCCGGGCCGAAATCGCGCACCAGCCCTTCGAAGAAGGCGCGGCGTCCTGCCGCATCCAACTCCCGGTAGATGTCCAGCACCTCGCGCGCCATGGCGGTGCCGGAGGCCTCGCCCCGACCCGACAGTAGCGCGCTGCAGAGCGCGATCAGCCCGTCGGCGTCCTGCCTGGTATCGGCGGAATCCCCACGTCGCAGCAGCGTGCGGCCGCGCTCGGAAATGGTGGCAAGCAGGTCGGAGAAGAAGGCATTGGCCATCTGGGCTTTTCGAATCCGGGTTTGTGCGGTGCGGAAGCTTACACGGGATTTAAGCGGAAGCCGATCACAATCAAGCGGCGGAATGCGGCATCTTTAGTCGGGCTGTGCGCTTGGAGAATGCCGTCATGCCGGGTGAGGGTTGAGTGCCGCCACACAATCGCTGTCATGCCCCGGCTTGACCGGGGCATCCAGTACGCCGCGGCTTCTCGGTTCTAGCCGCGCTGTCTCGGAGTACTGGATCGCCCGGTCAAGCCGGGCGAGGACACCGAGTGTGTTGCAAACTCCGTCGGCGTCCGCCCGGTCACCTGGCGAAACGCGGCTGAAAACGCCGGGACGCTGGCATAGCCGAGCTGGGTCGCGAGCTGCTTTACCGAGACATTGACATCGGTTGACAAAAGCTGGATCGCGGACGCGATGCGGGCGCGCTGGCACCAGCTCTTGAAGCTGAGCTGCGTCTCGGTCGAGAACAATCGCGACAGCGTCCGTGCGGAGGTTCCGACCTCCCGCGCCAGCGTGTCGATGTCGTGGAGGCCCGTGGGATCGTCGAGCACGATCATTGCGGCGCGGCGGCAGCGCGGCTCGTGCGGCAGCGGCACGAAGGTCGCGGAATCCTCGGCCTGCTGCAACTCCAGCATCACCAGGCGGACCAGGAGCTCGGTGCGCTCCTCGGTGTTGCGCGAATCGAACAGCGCCAGGATCGCCTGGTTGAGCAGCGGCGACACCCGCACCACGAACTCCCTGGTCAGTCCCTCATAGCGCTTTTCGCGCTTCAACCAGGCGAGGTCGAAATAGAGCGTGCGCATCTCGATGTCGGCAAGCAGGTCGATGGCGTGCTGGAGCCCGGCCGGCACCCAGACCGCACGGTCCGGCGGCACCAGCCAGCGTCCGCCTGGTGTCGTCACCTGCATCGTGCCCTTGGCGGCATAGATCAACTGCGCCTCGCGGTGCATGTGCGGATCGATCCGCATGCCCCTGGGGTAGTCGCGCGCGACCAGGTGCACGCCCGCCGGCGAGCGGTGGTTGCTCCGGACCTCCCGCAGGATTGGCGTTTCCAAGATTGGCGTTTCCAAGACAGTCATTGGCAGCATCCCGTCATGGCCATGACATATAACTCATTTCGGAGCAGGAGAGGATTCCGAATGAACAGCCCCGGCAGGGTCATCAGTTTCGTCAACGCAGGCCATTTCATCGACCATTATTCGATGCTGATCTTCGCCGCCGCCGTGATCATCATGGGGCCGGCGCTCGGCATGGCTTATTCGGAACTGCTTCCTTACGCGACTCCGGGGTTCATCGCCTTCGGCGCCGGCTCGCTGCTGACGGGCTGGCTCGGCGACCGCTGGAGCCGTCGCCACATGATGCTGATCTTCTTCGTCGGCATCGGCCTCTCCATGATCTCGGTCGGCTTCGTGCAGACGCCGCTGCAGCTCGGCGCCGCGCTGCTCGCGATCGGCGTGTTCGCCTCGATCTATCACCCGGTCGGCACCGCGATGATCGTGTCCTATGCCGACAGGCTCGGCCGCGAGATGGGCATGAACGGCGTCTGGGGCAATCTCGGCGTGGCCTCATCCGCGCTGGTCACCGGCGTGATCGGGCAATATCTCGGCTGGCGCTTTGCCTTCATCATTCCTGGTATCGTCACCATCCTGATCGGCTTCGCCTTCGCGATGATGGTCGTGCACGAGGACCGCAAGGGCTCCAAGCAGGCGGCCGCGCAGGCGCGCGTCGCCAAGCAGGACATGTGGCGCGTGGTGCTGTCGCTGCTGATCGTGGTGATCGCGATCTCGACCACGTTCAACGCCGTCACCGTCGCGCTACCGAAACTGTTCGCGGAGCGGCTCGCGGATCTGACCAGGAGCCCCGCGCTGCTGGGCGTCATCGCGGCCTGCGTCTACGTGTTCGGCGCCATGACGCAATACACGATCGGCCGGCTGCTCGACCGCTATTCGCTGAAGACGGTCGCCTTGCCGCTGTCCTTCATGCTGGCGCCGTTCCTCTATCTCGCGGCGAGCCTGAGCAATCTGCCGCTGATCCTGGTGTCGATCGGCATCGTGATGGGCGCGTTCGGGCAGGTCACGGTGAACGATGCCATGGTCGGCAAATACACCAGCGAGGAATGGCGCTCGCGCGCCTATGCCGTGCGCTATTTCATCGGTTTCACCGCGGCGGGCGCGTCGGTGGGCCTCGTCGCCTGGCTCTACGAGCAAGGCGGCTTCGTCACCATGCTGCACGCGTTTGCAGCGCTGTGCCTGCTGGCGATCGCGGCGGCGATCATTCTGCCGCGCGAGATCCGCACGCCGGCGGCGGCGTGAGGGCGAGACTCTCTCCACGCGTCATTGCGAGGCGCTCAGCGACAATTGCGTAGCAATTTTGCGCGGCTGCGACGAAGCAATCCAGACTGCGTCCGCGGAGGGACCCTGGAATGCTTCGCTGCGCTCGCAATGACGGCGGATGGGACGGCACCTTGACCCGCCCGAAAGTCAGGGAACCCCGTCCACCCCCCGCAAGTTCTATCCCGGTGCCCCGGCACTCCGCCGGGTCAGCGAACGGGGGAAAAGCACCTGCATGCAGTGGAGCCTGCTCCGACCGGTCGGCCTTGTCCCCGCGGCGCTCATCCTCACCACCATCGCCGCCGGCGCGGAGGGCGGCAAATCGGCCGGCCCGTCCGAATTCCTGCTGGTGACGCAGATCGTGCTGCTGATCGCGGTCGGCCGCGGTCTCGGCGAGATCATGCAGCGGATCGGCCAGCCCTCGGTGATCGGCGAATTGCTCGCCGGGATCCTGCTCGGACCGTCGCTGTTCGGCTGGCTCTGGCCCGAGGCGCAAGCCGCGATCTTTCCGAAGGCACCCGAGCAGAAGGCGATGCTCGACGGCATCGCCCAATTCGGCATCCTCCTGCTGCTCCTGCTCACCGGCATGGAGACCGACCTCAAGCTGGTCAGGAAGATCGGCAAGGCCGCGATCGCGATCTCGATCGCCGGCATTTTGGTGCCCTTTGCCTGCGGCTTCGCGCTCGGCGAGTTCCTGCCCGATGCGCTGCTGCCGAAGCCGGAGCAGCGCCTCGTCGCATCGCTGTTCATGGGCACGGCGCTATCGATCTCCTCGGTGAAGATCGTCGCCGTGGTGGTGCGCGAGATGAACTTCATGCGCCGCAACGTGGGCCAGATCATCGTCGCGACTGCCGTGATCGACGACACCATCGGCTGGATCATCATCGCCGTCATCTTCAGCCTCGCCGCGCAAGGTGCGCTGGACATTGCCTCGGTGGCGAAGGCGGTGCTGGGCACGCTCGCCTTCCTCGCGGTCAGCTTCACCATCGGCCGCCGGCTGGTATTTC
The DNA here is from genome assembly GCF_054967145.1 of Bradyrhizobium sp. UFLA06-24. Lineage (NCBI taxonomy): Bacteria > Pseudomonadati > Pseudomonadota > Alphaproteobacteria > Hyphomicrobiales > Nitrobacteraceae > Bradyrhizobium > Bradyrhizobium sp. UFLA06-24. Next base: position 23,036 of record NZ_JADFUE010000075.1, on the reverse strand, counting down.
AGCTGATCCGCTGGGCAAACGACAATCTCGTCAGCACGGCGGCGGTGATCACCGTGATCCTGTTGCTGATGGGCGCGATGGCGCTGATCACCCATGCGATCGGCGTCCACACCGTGCTCGGGGCTTTCGTCGCCGGCATCCTGGTCGGCGAGTCCCCGATCCTGACGCGGCAGATCGACGAGCGTCTGCGCGGGCTGATCTCCAGTTTCTTCATGCCCGTGTTCTTCGGCCTTGCCGGCCTCAGCGCCGATCTCTCGGTGCTGCGCGATCCCAATCTCCTGATGCTCACCGGGCTCCTGGTCGTGATCGCCAGCGTCGGCAAGTTCGGCGGCGCCTTTGTCGGCGGCACCGTCGGCGGTTTGAGTACGCGAGAGTCGCTGGCGCTCGCGAGCGGAATGAACGCGCGCGGCTCGACAGAGGTGATCATCGCCACCATCGGTCTCTCCATCGGCGTCCTCAGCCAGAATCTGTTCACGATGATCGTCACCATGGCGATCGTGACCACGATGGCGATGCCGCCGATGCTGCGCGCGGCGCTGGCCGGGCTGCCGATGAGCAAGGACGAGATGGAGCGCCTCGAGCGGGAGGAGTTCGAGAAGCGCGGCTTCGTTGCCAATCTCGAGCGCCCCCTGCTGGCTGTCGACGAGAGCGTCAATGCCACTTTCGCTTCGCACGTCATCGGCCTTCTCGCCGGCATGCGCGGCCTGCCGATCACCGTGCTGCATATCGGCAAGCGCGCCAAGGAGCAGGAGAGGGGCCGCGACGAGGAGGAGAGCCACGAGGCCGTGGTGAAGAGGGCCGCCGAAACCGTTTCCGCCGGCGGAGACGGCGACACCGGCAGTGTCGATGTCGTCACCCGCGCCAGGCGCGCCGAACTCGGCGAGACCATCACCGACGAAGCGCGCAAGGGCTTTGATCTCCTCGTCGTCGGCATCGACAAGGTCGCCGTCGCCAAGGATCGCTTCGATCGCAGGATCGAAGACATCGCCACGAAATTCGAGGGACCGCTCGCGATCGTGGCGGCGAAGGGCAAGCATCTGAAGCAACCGATGCCGGATGCGCTCAACATCCTCGTCCCGGTCTCCGGCAGCGGCATCTCCAAGCGGGGCGCCGAGGTCGCGGTGGCGCTGACGCAGGCCGGATCAGGCTCGCTTCGGGTGATCTATGTCGCGACGACCCGGGACAAGGGCGCGCAGCGCGGCGCCTCTCGCGGCTTGAGCCAGGAAGCCGGCATCCTCAAAGACGCCAGCGATCTCGCCGCCCGCTACGACGTCGACATCACCACCACGTTGCGGGTGAACCGGGCACCGGAATCGGCGATCCTGCGCGAGATCGACACCACCGATGTCGACCTCGTCGTCATGGGCGTCGACCGCATCCATGCCGATCATCTCTCCTTCGGCGGCGTCGCCGACGCCGTGCTCAGGCAGTCGAAGGTGTCGGTGCTGCTGGTGTCGAGCGGGGAAGCGCGGCAGGTGTCAGGCGAGAAGGCCTAGCTCCGCCGTCATTGCGAGCGCAGCGAAGCAATCCAGAATCTTTCCTCGGAGACAGCCTGGATTGCTTCGTCGCATCAGCGCAAAATTGCCACGCGATTTTGTCGCGAGCTCCTCGCAACGACGGAGGAGGCACATTACCCATGCGGCCCATCATGCCATTATGCCGGTGTTTTGCCCGACGGCGCAGGCGAACTTCTGCAAAAACGAAGTTTGTGAACCTTTTCTACCCCATCCCTACTGTGCATGGGGTTGTTTTTAGGGCTTCACCTCCGCGACCGCCTTCGGCGCCTTCTTGCTCGCGCGCCAGTTCTCGAACCGCTGCACCACCACGAAGAAGGCCGGCACGAACAGCACCGCGAGGCAGGTCGAGGCCAGCATGCCCGAGAACACGGTGATGCCGATCGACTTGCGCGCGCTGGCGCCGGCGCCGGTCGCGAGCACCAGCGGCACCACGCCGAGGATGAAGGCGAACGAGGTCATCAGGATAGGACGGAAGCGGGCGCGCGCCGCTTCGATCGCGGATTCGATGATCGGCTTGCCGTCGCGGCCGTGCAGCTCGAGTCCGACCTCCACGATCAGGATGGCGTTCTTGGCCGACAGCGCGATCAGCAGGATCAGGCCGATCTGGCAATAGAGGTTGTTGTCGATCTTGAGACCCGAGAGGATCAGCATCGGCCCGAGCAGCGACAAGGGCACCGCGAGGATCACCGAGATCGGCGCGTACCAGCTCTCATACTGGCCGGCGAGCACGAGATAGACCAGCAGCATGGCAAGGCCGAACACCCAGTAGATCTGGTTCGAGACGGCCTTCTCCTGGTAGGACATCGCGGTCCATTCATAACCGGTGCCCGGCGGCAGCGTCTTGTCTGCGATCTCCTCCATCAGCTTGAGCGACTGGCCGGACGAATAGCCCTGCGCCGGCAGGCCGATCACGGTCGAGGAGGGATAGAGATTGTAGAGGCTGATCAGGGAAGGACCGGTGGCCGGCGTGATGGTGGCGACGGTGCCGATCGGGATCATGTCGCCGTTCGAGTTGCGCACCATCATGTTGGCGATGTCGCGCTCGGTGACGCGGAAGGCAGGATCGGCCTGGGTGTAGACCTGGAACACGCGGCCGAATTTGTTGAACTGGTTGACGAAGGACGAGCCGAGATAGGTCGACAATGCCGCGAACACCTGGTCGGTCGTCACGTGCAGCGTCTGGGTCTTGATGCGGTCGATCTCGACATTGAATTGCGGCACCGACGAGCGGAACGAGGACTGCACGCGCTGGAGCGCGCTCTGGCTCTGACCGTTGCTGACCATCGCCCCGGTGATCGCCTGGAGTTTCGCGAAATCGCTGTTGCCGTCGCGCAGCTCGACCTGCATGGAGAAGCCGGCGGCGTTGCCGATGCCCTGAATGGGCGGCGGCGGCAGCACCAAGGTGCGCGCCTCCATGATATCGGCGACCTTGTCGTTGAGGCCGTAGACCAGCGAGCGCAGATCCTCGCCTTTGCCGCGCGCCTCCCAGTCCTTCAGGATGATGTAGGCGACGCCGGCATTGGCAAGGCTGGCGCTGTTGTCCAGCGCGGAGATGCCGGCGATGGTGATGACCTGTTGGACGCCGGGCGTATCCTTGATGATGTCGGCGGCCTTGTCGAGCACCTTCTGGGTCCGCTCAAGCGAAGCGCCGTCGGGCAGTTGCACGGCCGCGATCAGATAGCCCTGGTCCTCGATCGGCAGGAAGCCGGTCGGCACCCGCGACAGGCCGTAGCCGCTGGCCCCGATCACCAGCAATGCGAACGCGACCGAGACGGTGGCGTGCTTCACCAGGAACGTGATCAGCCTGGTATAGCCGCGCTCGACCTTGTCGTAGACGGCGTTGAAACCGCGGTAGAAGACGTTGCGCTGCTCGGGCGGTACTGACGGCCGCAGCCATAGCGCGCATTGCGTCGGCTTCAGCGTCGCCGCGTTGACGGCGGAGAGTAGCGCGGTCGCGGCGATCACCAGCGCGAATTGCGAGTAGATGCGCCCGGTGAGGCCGGCGAGGAACGAGGCCGGCAGGAATACCGAGATCAGCACCAGCGTGATGCCGACGATCGGCGCGAACAGCTGGTCCATCGCCTTGATCGCGGCGTCGTGGCCGTTCATGCCTTTTTCGATATTGTGCGCCGCGCCTTCCACCACGACGATGGCGTCGTCGACCACGATGCCGATGGCGAGCACGATCGCGAACAGCGTCGACATGTTGATGGTGAAGCCGAGCGCCGCCATCGCCGCGAAGGCCCCGATGATGGTGACCGGCACGGTGGTCGCCGGCACCAGCATCGCGCGCCAGTCCTGCAGGAACACCAGGATCACGATCAGCACCAGGAGGCCCGCCTCGATCAGGGTCATGTAGACCTCGTGCACCGAGGCGTTGACGAATTTCGTGGTGTCGAACGGCGTGTCGTACTTGATGCCTTCCGGAAAGCGCTTGGCAAGCTCCACCATCTTCTTCTCGACGGCCTGTTCGACCTCGAGCGCGTTGGCGCCGGGCGACTGGAATACGCCGATGCCGGTGGCGGGCTGCTTGTTCAGCGAAAAAATCTGGCTGTAGGTCTGCGCGCCGAGCTCGACCCAGCCGACGTCGCGCACCCGCGTGACGTCGCCGCTGGTGCCCGATTTGACGATGATGTTCTCGAACTGGCTGGTGTCGTCGAGCCGGCCGTTGACGTTGAGGGTGTACTGGAACGCCTGTCCCGGCGGCGTCGGCGGCGCGCCGACCTGTCCGGCGGAGACCTGCTGGCTCTGCTGCTGGATCGCGTTGATGACGTCCTGCGGCACGAGCCCACGGACTTGCAGCTTGTTCGGATCGAGCCAGACCCGCATCGAATACTGGCCGGCACCGAACACCGTGACATTGCCGACGCCGGGCAGGCGGGAGAGCTCGTCACGGATGTTGATAGTGGCGTAGTTGCTCAGGTAAAGGCTGTCGAAGGTCTTGTCGGGCGATGTCAGCGTCACGAACAGCAGGATCGAGGTCGACCGCTTCTGCACGGTGACGCCCTGGTTCTGCACGGCTGACGGCAGCTGCGACAGCGCGCTGGAGACGCGGTTCTGCACCAGCACCTGCGCGAAGTTGAGATCGGTGCCGATCTTGAAGGTCACGGTCAGCGTGTAAGTACCGTCGGAGCCGCTGTAGGACTGCATGTAGAGCATGTCCTCGACGCCGTTGACCTGCTGCTCGATCGGCAGCGCCACGGTGTCGATCACGGTCTTGGCGCTGGCGCCCGGATAACGCGTCGTCACCTGCACCGTGGGCGGCACCACATCGGGATATTGTGCGATCGCGAGGTTGAACAGCGCAACGCCGCCGATCAGGATCATCAAGAGCGCGATGACGTTCGAGAGGACCGGCCGCTCGATGAAGAATTTTGAGATCATGGCTGCCAGCCCCTACTTGCTCGCGGCCTGCGGCTGCTCGATCTTGGTCTGCTGCGGGTCGATCTTCTGGCCCGGAATGACGCGCAGCAATCCTGACGTGACCACGCGATCGTCGGGCTTGAGGCCGCTTTCGATCACGCGCAGGCCGTTGTCGACTGGCCCGATCTGCACCTTGCGCTGCTCGACCACATTGTCCTTGTTGGCGACCAGCAGATACCGTCCGCCCTGATCGCTGCCGAGCGCCGTATCAGGGACCAGGAGGGCGTCCTTCTCCTGGGTGAAAGGCACCCGGACGCGGACGAAATAGCCTGGGAGCAGCACCCGCTTGTCATTGGGCACGAGTCCGCGCACGGCAAGCGTGCCGGTCGATGAATTGAGGGTCGGCGCGACGTAGTCGAGCTTGCCCTCGTGCGGATAGCCGGTCTCGGTCTGGAGGCCGATTTCGATCGGGAATTGCTTGAGGTCGGCCGCGGTCAGTCCACGGCGTGCGGCCTCGGCACGGATGCGCAGCACGTCCTGCTCGTTGACGGTGAAGTTCACATAAATCGGATCCATCGCCACGATGGTCGCGAGCTGCGTCGGGGAGGAGACGCCGACGAGCTCGCCGACCGAGACCATGTGCGCGCTGACGATACCATCGAATGGTGCGGTCACCCTGGTGTAGCCGTAATTGACCTCGGCGAGCCTGGTGTTGGCCTGGGCCTGCTGGAGGTTGGCTTGCGCGTTGTCGCGGGTCGATGTCGAGGTGTCCAGGGTCGCTTGCGAGACCGCCTGTCGCTGCACGAGGTCGCTCTGCCGCTTGAAGTCGGCCTCGGCCTGGCGGAGCGATGCCTGCGCGCCCGTCTCTGCCGCCTGCGCCTGCTCGAGCTTGAGCTTGTAGGTCTCGGGCTCGATCGTGAACAGCTGGGTGCCCTGCTTGACGAAGGTGCCGTCGGTGTAGTCGATCGTTTGCAGAAAACCCTGCACGCGCGCGACCAGATCGACGCTCTTGATCGGCGCGGTGTTGCCGGTGGCCTCGACATAGCGCGTGACAGGACGCTGCACCGGCGTTGCGACATCCACCTTCGGCGGCGGCGGCGCGACGAACGTGTTCTTGTCCTCGCAGCCGGCGAGCGCAGCCACGGCTGCCGCAGCGGCCCAGGCCCGTCCGATATGCCTCCGCGCACGTTGGAATTGCGTGGGATCGGCGGGATTCGTTGCGGTCATTCGGTGGCCCCCGATGATTGTCTGTTGCCGGGGCAGGCTACCAACAAATGCCGAGCCGTGAAACACCATAGCCATGGCAGTCACAGCCCTTGCACTGCAAACAGTGGCGTGGCCTGTGACAGCTTTGTCATGACAAACCGCTTTTCATCGCGGGCACGATCGACCAGAATTGTTTCAAAGGCAGCGTGACGCAGACCATTGAGCCACGTGGATTTTGCGGCTTCCTCGCGATGCACTACGGAGGCCTGAAGCCAGAAGAGGTGATGGGCGTCGTGAACTTCAGCGGCGGCTGGTACCCGTACGGACCGGTGACTACACCTTACTATGCGAACGCCGGTCGCGGTGCGGGCGACAAGGTCAAGCAGCTCTGGCTCTATGCCGACAACGACCGCCTCTACAAGGAGGAGCTGATCCGCGAATATCACCACGCGTTCGCCGCCGCCGGCGGCAGCGCACGTTTCGAGCTGCTGCACGGCGTCCCCGGCGACGGCCATTTGCTGCGGCTCTATCCCGAGCGGTGGCGCGCCATCGCCGACGAGTATCTCAGCTCGCTTGATCGATAGCTCACTTGATTTCTGCGTATTTCACCATCGCCTTCTCGAATTTCCGCTTGAACGGCCACATCGCGCCGAGAATCTCGCGGAAGCTGGCCGAGCTTCGAGCCCGGTCTGTCTTGCCGAACGCGAAGATGCTGTTGTTGCGCAGGTGCTTCATGATAGTGGGATTGGACACTCTGTAGTTCAGCAGGTCGCCCGAGCTCAGCGCGGAGCGCGTCGGTGTCGGGACGATCTGGATCAGCTCGAACAGCTTCATCTGGTCGATCGGGTCCGGCAGGGTCTTCACGATTGTGGGGATCTCGCGGAACAGATCGGCGTGCGCGTTCATCAGGCCGTCGCGCACATTTGTCCAGTGATTGAAGCGGCGGTCGGTGCCGCGGGAGCGGGCTTCCTCCTTGTCGTCCCGGGCGCTTAATGCCGGATCGAGCGTCGCGATCGTGCCCTTGATGGCAGCCCATTTGCGCTGGCCGTTGCGGTCCTCCGAGGGGCCCGTCTGAAAGCTGCCCATATAGGTGTTCGAGCGCGCATTGCGGACGTTCTGCTTGCCGTTGGTCTCGGCATAGAACAGCCCCAGGCTGATGCGGCCCGCGGCTTCGGCGTCCTTGGATGCAAGTCCCTTGGCGCGCGCAATCGCGGTGCCGAGATCGATGACGTCCTTGAACGGCGTTGCCGAATTCTGAGCGTCCGCGGGCGGCGCCTCCATGATGTCGAAGATGTCAGCATATTCGTCGACCAGCGGCTCGATTGCGGCATCGAAATATGCAGGAGGAATCCCGAACTTGTTTGGCTTGCCGATCCGCGACGGCATGGCGTCGGTGAGATTCTTGTAGGTGCTGATCACAGCGACGCGGGCGAGGTATAAGGCCTGGCCCGGCAGGTTCGGCAGCGGCTGCCTGGTTTCGATCTGGCGGCGCCGTTCGGCGAGGATCGATTTGAAATCGGCAAGCGCCCGATCATAGGCGGCTTGCGCGTCCGCTTGCGTTGACGTCAGCGGTTGCGCCCGGCTCGCGGCGGGCGTTGTGAGCAGTAGTAGCCCAAGCACCGCCGCGGCGGCCGCGGCCCGGCATCGTTGTCCCATGGCGAGTTCCCGTGTCTCCCGGAGATTCGTCGTCATGGGATCGTAAACGTCAGCCGCACCGCCTGGCGAGGTTCAAATCGGGTGCTCCGGTCTCATCCCACTGCTCGGTACTCCGGCGCCGTCGCCAGGAACTTGGCATAGGCATCCGCGTCCGGCGGCAGGAAGCGTCCCCCGAGCCCGGCGCGCTTTTGCTGCTTCGTGCCGATGTCGGCCATCAGCTCGTCGAAATGACGATAGTGATACGGCGCGACGCACAAGCCGCCATAGACGCCCGCGGCCGGCCGCTCGACGCGCTTGAAGTGCAGCATCATCTCGATGTTATCGTGCATCTGCTGCGCCGTCGGTTGGTTTTTGAGTTGCCCGTCGGCATAGCGGACCAGCCAGTTGGCCGCGAGATCGGCGCAGAGCACGGTGCAGAACGACGAGTTGAAACCGACGAAGCCGAGGTCGGGCAGGTCAGGATTGGCGATCAGGCGATAGAGCCGGTACTGCCCGTCCGCATCGACCAGCTTTTGTTGATAGGCCTCGGGGAGAAACGGCACGCCGAGCTTGTAGCCGATCGCAAGCACCGCGACGTCGGCGCCGACATGCTCGCCGCCGCTCATCACGATCGTGTCGCCTTCATAATGATCGAACGTGCCGAACACCGCCTTGATGCGGCCGTCGGCGACCATCGGATAGAAGCCCGGCGTTGCGATCGGCACCGAGCAATTGATGCCGTCCTCGATCCGCTCGTTCGGGACCATCCTGCACTTGTTGAGCTTGAGCTGCGCCTTCAAGAGGCTCTCCAGCCCGCGCCAGTTCGCCCAGGCCAGCGGCGCGGTGATGCGGTGCGCGAGCCGCGTCAGAGCGCTCGCACCCCAGCCCTGAAACATCTCTTCCTGCGCGCGGATGTAGAGGATCCGCTTGAAGTTGACGAGCCCGCCGATGAAATAGGGGATACGCCACACCGGCTCGCGCATCACGATGGTGACCTCGCGCGCGCCCGACTTCACCGCGTTCACGGCAATATCGGTCGCCGATTTCGATCCGCCGAGCACGACGACGCGGCGGCCCTTCGCCAGCGTGGGATCGCCGTATTTCGACGAATGCAGGACCTGTCCACCCTGCGCCAGGAAACTTTCTTCGCCGCGGCAATGCAGCTCGCGCGGCTCGTTGAACTGTCCGATGCAGACCGCGACGAAATCGAAATCCTCGTTGGTGCTCGCGCCGTCCCTGGTCGTCAGCGTCAGCGTCCAGCCCGGCTTGCCGTCGGCGCGCCGCGCCATGCCCACGACCGAAGTGTTGAAGCGCAGCATGTGGTCGAGACCGAAGCTCCTGGCGTAATCGGCGAGATAGGCATGGACCTGCGGCCCCGTCGGCCATTCCGGATAGGCGTCCGGCATGGCGCGATCGGTGTAGCGGTAGAGGTCCTTCGGGCTCTGGGTCTGGACGTCGGGATAGGAACGTGCCGGCTCCCAGACGCCGCCGAGATCGGCGCTGCGCTCGACGATGGTGACGCGGTGGCCACGGGCGGAGAATGCTTTTGCCGTGGCGAGGCCGGAGACGCCGGCGCCGATCACGCAGACATGTTTTTGGCTGACCATGGGAGGGCTCGCAATCAATCTGTTTCGCGCGCAAGCGGCCTGGTTCGGCCGCAAGGAACGGCCGGCCGAGCTGCAAGCAGATGAAAGGGACGAGGAGGCGTGCCGCTTAGTCGTTGGCCTCGGGCGGCAGGAAGTCGACCTCATGCAACGCCGAGATGCGCACGACTTCGGCCGGGTCGGTCAGATTGTGGAGCTGGTTGAACAGCGCCTCCAGCTTCTGCATCGGCGAGACCCAGAACAGCGCGCGGCACGGCTTGTCGGATTTGTTGAAATAGCCGTGCGGAATGCCGCGCGGCATCCGCACGAGATCGCCGGCATGCGCCTTGACCCAGACGCCGTCGAGCTTGAGGTCGAGCGTGCCTTCCTGCACCAGGATGAATTCGTCCTGCGTCGGATGGATATGCACCGGCACGAACTGGCCGGGATCGCTGTTGGTCTCGAACGCGAAGGTGGACTCGGTGACGGCCTTGGGGAAATAGACTTGGCCCAGGATGTTCCAGCTCTTGCCGCCATAGCCCGTGCCGTTTGCAGTAATGCCCTTTTCGAGTGCAGTCATGGCTTGCTCCCTGATGGATTCCGGCAGGGACGGAGCTTCGGCCAGCCATGGCCTCCTGTCTATCCGCTAAACGAATCCGGTAAGGCTGCTGCTATGCAGCACGACGATTTCGAGAAACGGCTCTTTTCGCCTCCGGGCAACTATTATAAGCTTAAAGCAATTCCGTGACGCCATGCGTGGTCGATGATGTCCGCAGCCGTGCAGGAAATGAGCGCAAGGGTGTCCGAAGCCGAACGGCTTGCAGCCTTTGCCCGCGTCACCACCGATGATGTCGATGAAGCGGCCGAGCAGATCGGGCGTATCTTCTGTCCGCATGATCTCAAGCCGGCACGGCTCCGTGCGGCCGGGTTCTCCGCACGGCACAATTGCGCTGATTTCGACGGCTTTTCGATCAACTACGTTGCCTATGGCGGATCGGTGAGCATCGATCCCGGCTGCCTCGATCGCTTCTTCCTGGTGCAGATCCCGCTCTCGGGCACAGCTCACATTCACGCCGGCGCCGGCGAATTCGATGCTGCCCCTGGCCGGATCGCCTCGCTGCTGTCGCCGACCATCCCGACCCGGATGATGTGGAGCGATTGTGCGCAGGCGATCCTGCTGCTCGATCGCCGCATGGTCGAGCAGCGTGCCGCGGCGCTGTCCGGCGCGGCGGCCGGCGCGGTCGAGTTCGATCCTGTGGTCGACCTGAACACGTCGTCGGGCCAGGCCTTGCGAACCAGTCTTGCCGAGTTGATGACGCTCGCCGAACGGCTCGGACCGTCCGGCCTGATGTCGCCCGTCACGATGGCTGATTGGCGCGAGGTGCTGTTCGATCGTCTGCTCAACGGCCTGCGGCATGACCGGTCGGATGCGATCAGGACGTTTTCGGGGCAAGCCGAGCGTTTGCCGCGCGCACTCCGCGCCGCGCGCGATCATCTCGCCGACAATGCCGGCGAGCCGCTCGACCTGGTGCAGCTTGCCTGCGCGGCCGGGATCGGCATCCGCGCGCTCCAGCTCGGTTTCCGCCGTCACTTCGGGCTGTCGATCTCGCAGATGCTGCTCGACATGCGCCTTGCCGGTCTGCACGCCCGGCTCGCGCAGGCGTCACCCGACGTGTCGATCACCGACATTGCCTTCGATCTCGGCTTTACCCATCTCGGCCGCATGGCCGGCGCCTATCGCGCAAAGTTCGGCGAGACGCCGTCGGCGACGTTGCGGCGGCGGATGAGCTAGAGCATGATGAGACTAGGTTTCATTTGCCGCGACAAGAAAGGTGCGCTCCCTCCCCCGCCTGCGGGGGAGGGTTGGGGAGAGGGTTTCTCCGCAACGGGACACTCCCCAAGAGGAGAGAACCCTCACCCGGCGCGTTGCGCCGACCTCTCCCGCGAGCGGCAGAGGTGCACCGAGCCCGCGGCGGCTTGATTCAACCCAATCTCATCGCGCTCTAGGTCATGTTCACGATCGCGAGCCGCGGTCTTCGGCGGCCTGCCTGCGCAGAAAACCCTCGAGATCGGCCTGCACCGAATAAGGCGTCGGGATGGCGTCGCCCACTGCGTCGACGGCAGTGTCGAGCGAGCGGCGCAGCATGCGTGCCAGTTCAGCCTTGCGATAGGGTTTCGTCAGAAGCGGCGCTCCCATGGTGACGCCTGCCTGCGCATGCTGGGAGTCGTGGGCATAGCCCGACGTGAACAGCACGCGAAGCGAAGGACGTGCGGCCACCATCTGGTCGGCGAGCTCGCGCCCGTTGATGCTTCCGGCCATCACGATGTCGGTGAAGAGCAGGTCGAACGGCGTGCCGGCGGCCGCAATCGCCAGCGCTTCGGCCGCGTTGGCGGCAGGGAGGACCTTGTAGCCCAGGCTCTCCAGCTGGACGGTGACGTATTGGCGGACGTCGCGGTCGTCCTCGACGCAGAGGATGGTCTCGGTCCCTCCCACGATCTTGCGCGCATCATAACTTGCGGGGCGAAGCGCGCTGGTCTCGGCCTTCGGCAGATAGATCGTGAAGACCGTGCCGTGGCCTTCCTCGGATCTGACCTTGATGCCGCCGCCGGATTGCTTGACGAAGCCGAACACCATGCTGAGCCCGAGGCCGGTGCCCTTGCCGACCTCCTTGGTCGAGAAGAACGGATCGAAGATGCGTTCGAGGAGCGCCTGCGGAATGCCGGTGCCGGTGTCTGCGATCTCGACTTCGACATAGTCGCCAGCATAGCCGGCGCCGACCGCAAAGGCTTCGCGCACGCCGAACACCACGTTGCGTGTCGTCAACGTCAAGCGACCGCCGTCCGGCATCGCGTCGCGGGCGTTGATCGCGAGGTTGAGCAGCGCCGAGGAAAGCTGTCCGCGGTCGGCGAACGCCAGCCAGATGCTGCGGTCGAACTTCCTGACGATCTCGATCTTCTTGTCGAAGGTCGCCAGCAGCAGTTTCGCGAGCTCTTCGAGCAAATCGTTGACGTCGATCTCGGCCGGTTGCAGCGCCTGCTTGCGCGCAAAGGACAGCAGGCTCGAGGTCAGGGCCGCGCCGCGATCGGCGGCCTCGCTGATCAGCTTGGTGATGGTGGCGAGCGGCGGATTGTCCTTCACGGCCTCGGCGAGGATCTCGATCGTGCCCGTGATCACCGTGAGCATGTTGTTGAATTCATGCGCGATGCCGCCGGTGAGCTGGCCGATGGCATCCATCTTCTGGGCCTGGATCAACTGTTCTTCGGCCGCGCGCTTCTGCGTCAGATCCTTGACGAAGACATTGATGATGGTGCGGCCGCCGGCGTGGAGCGCCGTGCTCGATGCCTCGACCAGCATCGCATCGCCGTTCCGGTGCACAAGGCTCGCCTCGAAACGGATGCCGATCGGCGTATCGGATAATTCCGGCAACATCCGCATCATGCGTTGCCTGAAGCCTGATCGCAGCGGTTCGGCGACCAGCAGCTCGACGACGTCCGCGCCGATCGCCTCCTGCCGCGACCATCCGGTCAGAGCCTCGGCCTGCACGCTCCACTCCAGCACGATGCCGGCAGCGTCGGTCTGAATGAACGCGTCGAGTGCGGTCCTGATGACGGCTTGCGTCATCTGGGCACTGTCAGCGCGCGCCTGCGCCTGCTCGGCCAGTTGTCCGGCAACGTGCTTGTCTTGGGACGTTGCGATTCTGTCTGCGCAAAACCGCGCGAGCAGCACCGCAGCGGCGGCGCTTGTCAGCAAGGCGACGATTTGGGCAATGCCGAACCCGGGTCCGGCCACGACATGGGAGACGAGGAGGGCCGCAGCCGTCACGACGGCTTGCGCAGCCATCGCGCGTGTCAGAAACCCCCTGAGTTTCATGGTCTGATCACACCCACGACGTTAGCCGCGAACCCCAGGGACCTCCATTGGACTTCCAGGTCCGCCCGGTCGAATGAGTCCGGCTCCCTGTGAGCTACAGACTCCCTGCGGCGCCGTCGAGGGCAATTTCCGGCGGTATCGAGACGCGTGCGTGCCGGGTGCTCAACCAGCAGGCGAATCGGTCTGGCGCAGTGTCGTGACCCAGATCACGCGCGCGGTCTGCTGGGTCGGGTTGTCGAACATGTGCGGCACGATGCTCGGGAAGCGGAAGCTGTCGCCTGCTTCGAGCACATGAGCCTGGTTGTCCAGCCACAGCCGCAGGCTGCCGGAGAGGATATAGCCGGCCTTCTCGCCGGTATGTTGCAGGAAGTCGGTGCCTGAGGAGGCACCCGGATTGAGCGTGAGCTCATAGAGCTCGAGCTGGCCCTTGCCCTCCGGGGTCAGCGCTTCCTTGACGACGCCGCTGGCGGTGAGACGCAGCAGGCGCCGGTTGTTCTTGCGGACGATATAGCGCTGCACGTCGCCGGGATCGCTGCTCTCGAAGAAATAGGAGATCGGCACCTCTAGCGCGATGCTGAGCAGCCGCAGCGTGCGAATCGAGGGCATCGCGCGCGCGCGTTCGAGCTGGCTGATCATGCCGGTCGAGAGGCCGGTCTTGTTAGCGACGTCCTGGATCGACAGACCGGCCCGCTGACGCAGCAAGCGCACGGTTTCGCCGAGGCGCTGGTCCACGGCATCGTCAGTCTCGATCGCCGGGACGTCCTTCGAAGCGTTCGTGTCGCCGCGACCATCCATGTCGCTCTCCCATGCATCGTCCGAAGCACCGGGGCGCATCGGTCCGCGGCTTCAGCCGGAGTGAAAAGGTCGCGCATACTAGCAATGCGATTGACAGCTGTATTTAGTCGTGATGAAATTTTGTTTGAAAAATTTAGAAGCACTAAAGCCCACTCCTGTCTCTTTGCCGGGGGTTCGGGGGCGCGGGAGACGGTGCCGCGTGCGGGAACGGAGACTGGTCATGGCAGACAGCACCGGCAAGCTCGGCGTCGGGAGACTGCATCACCTCGGCATTCCGACGCGCCGTCAATTCTTCCAGCTTGGCGCAGGTGCGGCGGCGTTGACCCTCCCAGGCAACGCCTTTGCGCAGACCGAGCGCCCGGGCAATCCGCCTGACAAGCCGCGTGGCCAGGTGATCGCGGCGCTGTCGCAGGAGCCGACCGTGTTTCATCCGCTGATGCCCGGCATCGAGGTCGATCAGGGTGTCTGGTGGCAGGTGTTCTCGCTGCTCTGGTTCATCGATCCCGAGGGCAATTTCGTTCCGGACCTGGCGCGCGAAGTCCCGACCATCGAGAATGGCGGATTGTCGGCCGACGGCCTGACCTGGAAGATCAAGCTGCGCAGCGACGTAAAGTGGCACGACGGCACGCCGTTCACGGCCGACGACGTCAAGTTCTCGCTCGAGCTGATCAACGATCCCAATTTCCGTGCGCGCAGCCGCGTCGGCCACAGCCTCGTCAAGGACATCAAGGTCGTCGCGCCGGACGAGATCCACTGGCGCATGGAAGCGCCCTATTCGCCCTACATGTCGATCCTGGGCTCGCTGACTTTCATCGTGCCCAAGCACATCCTGGAGAAAGTCTCCGATCCCAACGCCTCGCCGTTCCACAACGCGCCGGTCGGCACCGGGCCGTTCCGCTGGGGCGAGCGCGTGCCCGGCGATCATATCCTGCTGAATGCCTACACGGGGTATCACGGCGAGGGGCCTTACGTCGAACGCGTGGTCTTCAAATACATCCCCGACCTCACCGTGCTCTACACCCAGTTCCGCACCGGACAGGTCGACTACACCGGGCTGCAAGGCATCCTGCCGAACTTCGTGCAGGAGGCGAAGACGCTGAAGGGCCGCAAGATTGTCGTCTCCTCGACCTCCTCGGTGGAGCACATTGCGCCCAATCTCGAGTTCGGTCCTTTCGCCGACCGTGCCGTGCGCGAGGCGCTCTATTACGCCATCAACAAGCAGGCGATCATCGACGCGCTCTATTATGGTCTGCCGACGCAGACCGAGACGTTCGTGCCGCAGCAGGCCTGGTCGTTCCAGCAAGGGTTGCCGCAGCACAAATACGATCCCGCCAAGGCCAATACGCTGCTTGATGCCGCGGGGTGGGTCCGCGGCTCCGGTGGCGTGCGCGAGAAGAACGGTGTGAAGCTCGAATTCACCAATTCGACGACGGCGGGCAGCGCCGTGCGCGAGCAGTGCCAGCAGCTCCTGATCCAGGACTGGCGGGCCATTGGCGCTGCGATGCGCGTCAACAACATGCCGGCGGCCGTAATCTGGGGCGACTTCTGGCAGCAATCGAAGTTCAATTCGGTCATCGTCGGCGTGAACTTCATGCTGGGCAGCGACCCTGATGTGACGCCGCGGTTCGGCTCCGGCGCGATTCCCGCCAAGGGCGGCCGTGGCTACAACACCTATCAATACCAGAGCGCGGAGGCCGATCGGCTGCTCGCGCAAGGCGCCAAGCAGTTCGATCTCGCGCAGCGCAAAACCACTTACGGCGAGCTGCAGAAGCTGATCCGCAACGACCTCGCGATCCTGCCGCTGTTCCAGGGCTTCATCGCCGAAGGCGTGAAGGAGGGGCTGCAGGGCTTCCGTCCCAACATCAACACCTCGATCAACAGCTGGAACATGCGCGAATGGTACTGGGCCTGATCAGGATCGTCTGAGATGGCCCGTTACGTCCTCAATCGCCTGGCGCAGGCGGTCATGCTGCTGGTGATCTTCTCGGCGATCGGCTTTGCCATCCTGCATCTGGCGCCGGGTGGTCCGCTCTCGCAATTTGCCGCGTCCGCTCAGATGACGCAGGAGGACCTTGACCGCGTCACCAGGCAGCTCGGCCTCGATCGCCCGCTGCCGATCCAGTATCTCGACTGGTTCGGCCGCATGTTGAAAGGCGATTGGGGCAAGTCCTATCGCGACGGCGAGGCGGTGCTGTCGGTGATCTCCTCGCATCTCGGCGCGACGCTGGAGTTGATGACGACCGCGACCATCATCGCCGTGCTGCTCGGCTGCTGGATCGGCATCTCTGGCGCGCTGCGACGATACTCGCTGTTTGACTCGCTCGCCACCGTCGGCGCCATGATCGCGCTGTCGATCCCGACCTTCTGGTTCGGTCTGGTCACGATCTACGTGTTCTCGGTGAAGCTGGGCTGGCTGCCGGCCGGCAACCGCGAGACCGTCGGCGACGGCTCCTTGCCCGACCTGCTGCATCATCTGATTGCGCCGGCCATGGTGCTGGCGCTGGTCGAGACCGCGATGTGGGGGCGTTTCATGCGGTCCTCCATGCTCGAGGTCATCAACCAGGATTACATCCGCACCGCGCGCGCCAAGGGTATCCCGGAATGGCGCATTCTCACCGTGCACGCGCTGCGCAATGCGCTGCTGCCGATGATCACGGTGGCCGGTCTTCAATTCCCCACACTGCTCGGCGGCGCGCTCGTGGCGGAGACCGTGTTCACCTGGCCCGGCATGGGCCGGCTGTTCCTCGATTCGATCGGCTACCGCGACTATCCCGTGGTGATGGGGATCCTGATGTTCTCGGCAATGATGGTGCTGATCGGCTCGCTGCTTGCCGACATGCTCTACGCCGTCGTCGATCCGCGCATCCGAGTGGGCTAGGCGATGGCGACCGCAGTCTTGTCCACCGCTCAACCCCCGCCCGGCCAGGCCGCATGGCGGCGCTTCCGCCGGCATCGCCTGGCGCTCGCCGGTGCCGTCATCATTCTGGTGCTGGTGCTCGGCTCCGTCTTCGGTCCCTATCTACTGCCGTTCGACGACACCTATATCGACATCATGAAGCGGTTCGCGCCGCCGCTCTCGGGTGCGCACATCCTCGGCACCGACGAGCTCGGCCGCGACGTGCTGGCACGCCTGATGATGGGCGCACGCATCTCGCTGTCGATCGGCTTCGTCGCGATGGTGATCGCGATGGCGGTCGGCATCGTCGTCGGCGCCTTCGCCGGATTCTATGGCGGCGTGGTCGGGGCGGTGTTGATGCGGCTGGTCGACGCGGTGCTGTGCTTTCCGACCATCTTTCTGCTGCTGGCGCTGGCCGCGCTAACCGAGCCCGGCTTCGTCACCACCACCGTGCTGATCGCAGCGACCGCCTGGATGTGGGTGGCCCGAGTCGTCGAGGCCCAGGTGCGCTCGCTGCGGGAACGCGAGTTCGCGGTGGCCGCGCTCGCCTTCGGCTCGTCGAATCTGCGGATCATGTTCCGCGAGCTCGTGCCCAACGCGATTGCGCCGATCGTGGTGGCCGCGACGCTCAACGTCGCCAAGGCCATCCTGCTGGAATCCTATCTCAGCTATCTCGGCTACGGCATCCAGCCGCCGGCCGCGAGCCTAGGCAACATGCTCAACAATGCGCAGATCTATCTCACCAGCGCGCCGTGGCTCGCGATCGCGCCGGGCCTCGTCATCACCCTCGCGGTGACCAGCTTCAACTTCCTCGGTGACGGCCTGCGCGATGCGCTCGATCCGCGAATGAACGTCTCATGACCAAAAGACTCGAACCAATCTTCAGGAGTGCATCATGTCCCCGCCGCTCAACCGTATAAACAGCGACGAGCGCCTGCCGGCCCAGGCGGATGTCGTCGTCATCGGCGGCGGCGTCATCGGCGTCTCCGCCGCCTATCACCTCGCCAAGAAGGGCCTCTCCGTCGCGCTGGTCGAGAAGGGCCATGTCGGCGGCGAACAGTCGAGCCGCAATTGGGGCTGGTGCCGCCAGCAGGGACGCGCGCGTGAAGAAATCCCGCTCGCCCGAGAAGCGCTACGCTTGTGGGAGGACATGCAGAACGACGCCGGCGTCGATGCCGGCTTCCGCCGCACCGGCGTGCTGTTCCTGACCAAGAGCAAGGACGAGCTTGCAAGCTGGGAACGCTGGGCTGCGGTCGCGCGCGAGATGCAGGTGCACTCGACCGTCCTCACGCCGGCCGAGGTCGCCGAGCGCATGCCGGGGAATACCGATCAATGGGTCGGCGGCCTGCACACCCCGAGCGATGGCCGCGCCGAGCCGTCGATGGCGGTGCCTGCGCTGGCGACCGCCGCGCGAAAGCACGGTGTCACCATCCACCAGGGCTGCGCCGCGCGCGGGCTGGAGACTTCAGGCGGAAAGGTCAGCGCTGTCGTCACCGAAAAGGGCGCCATCCGCACCCAAGCGGTGCTGCTGTCGGGCGGCGCCTGGTCGTCGCTGTTCTGCCGCCGCCACGGCATCGAGCTGCCGATCGGACTCGTCAATGCCACGGCGTGCCGGACCACGCCGGGACCCGAGATCACCTCCGGCGCGCTGGGCACCGACTTCTACTGTATCCGCCGCCGCCTCGATGGCGGCTTCACGCTGGCGCTGCGCAATCGCGGCACGGTGGAGCTGTCCCCGGATCTGCTGCGCTACGCCTGGACCTTCTGGCCGACATATCTGCATCGCAAGAACGGATTGAAGATGTCGTTCGGCAAGTCGTTCTTCGACCAGCTCATGCGCGGCACCAGCTGGAGCTTTGACAAGCCGTCGCCGTTCGAGACCGAGCGCGTGCGCGATCCTGCGCCCGACATGTCCCTGGTCAACGCGGCGCTGGCCTCATTGATCAAGGCGAACCCTGAGCTGAAGGATATCGAGATCGCGGAAGCCTGGGGCGGCACCATCGATTGCACGCCCGATACGATTCCCGTGATCTCGCCGGTCGACGCGCTACCAGGCTTCTTCCTCGCCACGGGCTTCTCCGGCCATGGTTTCGGCATCGGGCCCGCCGCCGGCAAGCTCGCTGCCGACATCGTCACCGGCGCGACGCCGCTGGTCGATCCCGCCGCCTACAGCCACAAGCGCATGATCGATGGCCGTCGGCTGGCGCCGGTCAGCCCGTTCTGAGGGCCGCATGACGGTCCTCTACAAGGCCAACATGGTGCGCGGCGCCGAGTGGGCGCGCTTCTTTGCGGAGCGCGCGCCTGATGTGCCATTCCGGCTTTGGCCCGACATCGGCAATGCCACCGACGTTCGTTATCTCGTGGCCTGGGTGCCGCCTGACGATATCGCGATGACCTTTCCCAACCTCGAACTCGTCTTCTCAGTCGGCGCCGGCGTCGACCAGTTCGACGCGACGAAACTCCCTCCGCACATTCCACTGGTGCGCATGCTGGAGCCCGGCATCGCCGAGACCATGGTCGAATACGTCACCCTTGCTGTGCTGGCCTTGCACCGTGACCTCCTGCACTTCATCAACCAGCAGAAGGAGCAGGTCTGGCGCGAGATCCGGATCACGCCGGCTAGGCGTCGGCGGGTCGGCGTGATGGGGCTCGGCCAGCTCGGCCAAGCCGTGCTCGAACGGCTCAAAGCGTTCGGCTTTCCACTCTCGGGGTGGAATCGCTCGCTACGCGAGATTGCGGGCGTGGCTTGCTACGCGGGCGCGGGCACCTTGCCGGAGTTTCTCGCACATGCCGATATCCTCGTCTGCCTGTTGCCCCTGACCGACGAGACCCGCGGCATTCTCAACGCCGATCTGTTCGCGCGCCTGCCGCGCGGCGCAGGGCTCGTCAATGTCGGGCGCGGTCCGCATCTCATTGAGGCCGACTTCCTCGCGGCGCTCGACAGCGGCGCGCTGTCGGGGGCCGTCCTCGATGTTGCCGATCCCGAGCCGCTGCCGGCGGCCCATCCGTTCTGGAGCCATCCGCGCATCCTGCTGACGCCGCACAATGCCAGCATGACCTCGCCGGATACGGCCGTCGATTTCGTGCTCGACGTCATCGCCCGCCACCGGCGGGGCGAAGCGCTGCCGGGATTGGTCGATCGCGGCCGTGGTTACTAGGACATTCGCATGAGCATGAGCGCAAGCGGAGCCGACCACGTGATCGCCGAAGCGCGGTCGTCCGTGCTGTCCGTCTCCGGCCTCACCACCTCCTTCATGCTCGAGCGACGATGGATTCCCGTCGTCCGCAATGTCTCCTTCGACATCGCGCCGCGGGAAACCGTGGCGATCGTCGGGGAGTCCGGCTCGGGCAAGAGCGTCACCGCCCTGTCGATCATGCGGCTCATTCCCAGGGAGATCGGCCGCGTCGAGGGGCGCGTCATGCTCGCCGGCCGTGATCTGCTGGCGCTGCCCGAACCGAGTATGAAGGACATCCGCGGCAACGATGTCGCGATGATCTTCCAGGAGCCGATGACGAGCCTCAATCCCGTGCTCACCATCGGTTTCCAGATCGCCGAAGCATTGATCCAGCATCGCGGCCTGTCGCGTGCGGCGGCGGAGGCCGAGACCATCCGTCTGCTCGACCGGGTCCGCATCCCCGCGGCGAAGTCACGCTTCCACGAGCATCCGCATCGCTTCTCCGGCGGCATGCGCCAGCGCGTGATGATTGCGATGGCGCTGGCCTGCAAGCCAAAACTCCTGATCGCGGACGAGCCGACCACCGCGCTCGACGTCACCATCCAGGCCCAGATTCTGGAGCTCCTCAAGGAGCTTCAGCAGGAGGAGGGGATGGCGATCCTCTTCATCACCCACGACATGGGCGTGGTCGCCGAGATCGCGGACCGCACCGTCGTCATGTATGGCGGCCAGGCGGTGGAAACGGATGCGACCGCGCGCATCTTCGCCGCGCCCTCGCATCCCTACACCCGCGCACTGCTGTCCGCCGTGCCGCGGCTCGGCTCGATGGAGGGACGCGCGCGACCGATGCGTTTCCCGATCGTCGACAAGGTGGCGGGCACCTCGGACGAGCCGGCGGAGACGCCCGATACGGTCTCGATCGCCGAGCGGCCGCTGCTGGAGGTGTCAAATCTCACCACGCGCTTTCCGATCCGCTCGGGCCTGTTCGGCAAGGTCTCGGGCCGCATCCATGCGGTCGAGAACGTCTCCT
Source organism: Bradyrhizobium sp. UFLA06-24 (assembly GCF_054967145.1). Lineage (NCBI taxonomy): Bacteria > Pseudomonadati > Pseudomonadota > Alphaproteobacteria > Hyphomicrobiales > Nitrobacteraceae > Bradyrhizobium > Bradyrhizobium sp. UFLA06-24. The sequence goes on along the minus strand of NZ_JADFUE010000075.1, from coordinate 1,964 downwards.
TCACCTTGCGCGCCGGCGAGACCCTGGCGCTGGTCGGCGAGTCCGGCTGCGGCAAGTCGACCACCGGCCGCTCGATCCTCAAGCTGACCGAGCCGGATAGCGGCACCGTTCTGATCGACGGCCAGGACGTGCTCGCCATGAACGGCCGCGCCTTGCGCGACTTCCGCAAGCACATGCAGATCGTGTTTCAGGATCCCTTCGCGAGCCTCAATCCGCGCATGTCGGTGGGCACGGCGATCGCCGCGCCCTTGCTTGCCAACGGGCTCGCCACTGCGTCCCAAGCGCGCGACAAAGTCGCCGATCTGCTGGTGCGCGTCGGCCTCGCCGCCGACATGGCGGCGCGCTTCCCGCACGAATTCTCCGGCGGCCAGCGTCAGCGCATCTGCATCGCGCGCGCGCTCGCGCTCGGACCAAAACTGATCGTCGCCGACGAGGCCGTCTCCGCGCTCGACGTCTCGGTGAAGGCGCAGGTCGTCAACCTGATGCTCGATCTCCAGGCCAGCATGGGCCTCGCCTATCTCTTCATTTCCCACGACATCGCGGTGGTCGAGCGGATGAGCCATCGCGTCGCCGTGATGTATCTTGGCGAGATCGTCGAGATCGGCCCGCGCGCGGCCTTGTTCGGCAATCCCCAGCACCCCTATACGAAGAAGCTGATGGAAGCCGTGCCGGTGCCCGATCCTGCACGCCGCGGCACCAGGCGCAAAGCGGCGAACGACGAGATCAGGAGCCCGGTGCGCGCGACGGATTACCAGCCGCCGGTGCGGCAATATCGCGAGGTCTCGCCCGGCCATGTCGTGCAGGTCTGGGGCGAGGAGTGGTCGGCCTGAGGCGCCGTCACGAATTCACGTGCACGAAATCCCGCAGCAGCGGATAGATCTCGTTGTTCCAGCGTTTGCCGGAGAATACGCCGTAATGGCCGACGCCGGCCTGCATGTGATGGACGCGGCGATAGGCGCGCACGCTGGTGCAGAGGTCTTGCGCCGCCAGCGTCTGGCCGATCGAGCAGATGTCGTCCTTCTCGCCCTCGACCGTCATCAGGCCCATGCGGCTGACGGCCCTGGTGTCGACCGGGCGGCCGCGATGCATCAGCTTGCCCTGCGGGAGCAGGTGCTCCTGGAAAACATCGCGCACGGTCTCGATGTAGAACTCGGCCGGCAGGTCCATCACCGCAAAGTACTCGTCGTAGAAGGTCTTGATCGTCGCCGCCTTCTCCGTCTCGCCCTTGGCGATGTGGTTGGCGAGATCCATGTGCTGCTTGATGTGGCGCTCGAGATTCATCGAGACGAAGGCGGTGAGCTGCACGAAGCCGGGATAGACCTTCCGGAATGCGCCGCGGCACTGCACCGGCACGTAGTTGATCAGGTTGCGCTCGAACCATTCGATCGGCTTGCTCTTGGCGAACTCGTTGACCTTGGTCGGCTGGATCCGCGTGTCGATGGGACCCGCCATCAGCGTCAGCGTCGCCGGGCGAGAGGGATGATTGCCCTCGCACATGATCGCCGCGGCCGCGAGCGCAGAGACGGACGGCTGGCAGATCGCCACCATATGCGGGCGCGGTCCGAGCTGGCCAAGGAAGTCGATCAGGTGTTCAGTGTAATCGTCGAGCCCGAAGCGGCCTTCGCTGCGCGGAATGTCGCGCGGATTGTGCCAGTCGGTGATGTAGACGTCGTGATCCTGCAGCAGCGTCTTGACGGTGCCGCGCAACAGCGTGGCAAAATGGCCCGACATCGGCGCCACCAGCAGCATGCGCGGCTGCTCGCTCACGCCGTGTTTCCTGAAGTGCAGCAGCGAGCCGAAGGGCGTTGCGTAGGCGATCTCCTCGGTGACGCCGACCTCGCGATTTCCGACCATCACGCTGTCGATGCCGTAGGCCGGGCGGTCATAGGTCAGGGTGGAGCGCGAGATCAGCTCCAGCGCCGCCGACAGCCGGCCGACGACCTGGTCCGACATCCCCTGCGGCA
>NZ_JADFUE010000074.1:0-28227 GCF_054967145.1 Bradyrhizobium sp. UFLA06-24 | reverse complement strand
CTGCCGGTGACCACCGCAAAGCCGCCCGCCCGCTACGGCGCTATCAGGGCGCGCGTCCGGGCGGCTTTGCTCTACCGAGCTACACCACTACCGGGGACACGACCACGAGAAGCGCTACTCACAGTTTTGAGCTGATTTGCAGCAGGTGCGAAGGTCTCGGCATCACGTTCGATTGCACCGAAAATGCTCCTAGCTCCACGCCAATTTCATGTCGGCATTGCGGCTCCTTTCCCTGGGCGAACTGCGCAAGTTAGCCAACGAAAGCAGGCCAAGTTCTTTCGAGCTCGAGCTCGGCTAGAAAATTTTTAAAGAAGCACACTTTTATTGAGCGGTCCTCCTCTAGCTGTTAGTGCCCTTTCTTCCTTCTTCTAAGAGAGCCGCCCCTCTCCACCATCGCTCAGCTAATTGGAAAATTCGTTCCATATTGACATGTTTGTTAATGGTATGGATTAATCAGCTTTTGGTTGTGTAACCTTGTGGGAGTGGCAGCTATGGCATCGAGGTGGGCTTTAATCGCTGCCGTTTCCTGTTTGATATTTGAAGCGCGTCCCGCAAACGCAGAGATTGATATCTCCATTTCGTCCACCGCGATTCCCGCGGGAGGGAATGTTGCGCTGCAGGTCACAGACGCCTTTGCGCCGCTACCGCTCTCAGGCAAGAGCTGGCTAGAAAGCATCTATCCCGCCGGATCTCAGATCTTTATTTCAGCGGACGACTTTGCCGCGAACGGATTCATAAGCTACAGCGCGCCTGGCTCGGAGGAATTGACGGGCAGCGACAGCTTTTCGTTTGCAACGGGGATCGGCTTTTCCTTACCCGTCTTGTTTACCTACAATCACGCCGGATTATACAAGATCGGCTACGCCTACAGCTTCACCGAAATGGAGAACCTTATTGGCGCTGTTTTTGATGGAAGTGGCAATCTCATCGCCGGTCCAGACCTGGAAAATCCTCCACCGGTTTTCGAAACAGGCTCTGGCAGCTTCTTGATTCGTGTCGGAAGCGTCCCCGAAGTTTCGACCTGGACGATGATGATGCTCGGGTTTGTGGGTCTTGTTCTCTTTAGACAGCGACAAAGCCGAGGGCTGCCAATCTTAGGTAAAGCATGATCCGAAAGCTCGAAGCTGAAAAAAACATGCAGGCGCGATGACGACTTATCCCAATCTCATCGCGCTTTAGGTTCGAGGCAGTGCCGAACGCGGTCATTCTCGTAAAGGAGATCGAGAGTTGCGACCCGCTCTGGGGAGAGAGCGCCGGCGTCCTCCAGGTTTTGGCCGCGGCCAAAACAAAAAGGACCGCCATTTAGGCGGTCCTTTGATCTAAAAGCGTCAGATTCCGCCCGCTTAGGCCACGCGCAGGGCCATGCCCTCGTTCCTGCGGCGATAGGCCAGGAAGCCGACGCCGGCAAAGCCCAACATCAGCATCGCCCAGGTGGAGGTCTCAGGTACGCCACCAACTCTCGTCAAGCCGGAAACCTCAAACTGCTTGGTTTGCTTGAAGCCCGTGTCAGAGAGGAGCTCGATCCACGTTAGGCTCGTTCCATGCAGCGCCAGCGCAGTATATTCCGTGTTGCCGTTTGGTTGATTAGTCAGCACAGAGGAGCCGCCGTTCGAGGCCAACACACTGAAGTTCGGTGGATTCAACACGTCGAACACCAAGTCGGTGAAAGTGTAGCCGGTCGGCGCGCTGATCAACAACGTATGATAGAATGTCGAGCTGGCGTTGCTGGTGGAATCGATTGATGAAAACCCGTTTTTGTAATCGACCGTGGTGCCGGCGGTGAAGGTGAGGATGGTGGTGCCTGTCTGCGAGCCGACATGTCCACTCGTTGTCGTGTTGGTAGCCGCATCAAAATAGATCTTGTCCTCGCTGGGAAGATTATTTTGCCCCTCAGTAACCTGGAGGTTCCCAGAGTTGACTATGCTCGCCTGGGCAGATCCGATGAAGGCGAGAGCCGAAATTGCGGCACCTGCAATTGCGATATGGAAATTACGCATCAGAGCAACTCCTTTAAGTCTGCTGGTCCCTTTTTATTAAAGTTCAAGCCATTTTTACTATTACTCTTTTTTCCCGATTGAGTCAAACGGACGGCTTCAGCTTTTTAATGTGACCACCAACAACACGCCAATTATTTGATTTGATTGTTCTATCTGATAAATTCGCTTTGCCAAATATGCCAATATCAATCTTTAACAGCAGTCCGACCCGCCTAAAAAGCCAAGATTAACTGTTCAACCTGCGTTAGTAGTTCTCAGCCCCACACCTGGGTGGAGCATGCTTTCTTTGCACATACAGAATAGGTCGCGAGCTCGCGTTCCAACCGCCCCAACAGTGACGGCACCAGAAAGAATTGAAAATCGATGGTTCGAAAGCTCAGTCTGCTGGCCGCTTGGGGTCTCCTTGCGTTCATTACCTACGCCACGTTTTCACCACTACAGCATCGACCAACTATCTCGCATTCAACCCATGTCGAGCACCTTGGAGCCTATCTCCTTCTCGGGGTGCTGTTCCGCATCGGTTACCCGCGCAACTTGCTGCTTGTTTGCCTTGTTGTGATTGGCGGCGCCGTCCTAGTAGAAGTGTTGCAGCATTTTACGCCGGATCGCCACGCGCGATTATTAGACTGTGCAGCAAAAGCCGCTGGCGGCGCGGTCGGCATTGCAGTTGCCGAAGCGGCTCTTTACCTCGCTGCTCGAGTTAGCCGGAGACCGGCGTGAGCCGCGACTAGCGCTGGCTGCTCGCAAGCAACCTCATCACCAGTAGTAGAACGGAAACCAGTTGTAGCGGTAGCGCGGGTTGCCATAGTAGCCGGGACCAACATAGGGGCCATAAAAATTAGTGTCGCCGTAAACCCAGCGCGCCACCGGCCGGCGGCCCGGCGGTCGAATGCAATGCCCGTTTTCGTGACAAATGACCTTCACCTCAACGCCGGGCGAGGCGCTCTGAGCCAGATCCGCCTGTCCCATCAACGGCGCGGCCAATGCCGGAGACGCACAAAGTAATCCGGCAGCAACCAAAGCTAGTCGGCTTAATTTCATCATTCGCTCCGTTTCTAACTCGATTGGGCGAGCCTCGCGGCGTTGACGCCCACAAGAACCTATCATTTCGAACGAGCTTTTCAATTCGTGTTCAAACCCCCATCAGGATTCATCAAACTACGTTGCTCTGTCCATTTCAGACAATGCCGCATGCAAAACATCTTTGCCCCAGTGCTACTGCGGGGGCGCGAACCACCCGCCAGGGGAGCCGCATTTCAGGCCTTGGCGTATTCGCGATACCACTTTGCGAACCGCGCGATGCCATCTTCAATTCGGGTTGACGGTTTAAAGCCAATCGCCTGTTCAAGCGCGGCGGTATCGGCAAAGGTTGCCTCGACGTCCCCTGGCTGCATCGGTTCAAATTGCTTGTCCGCAACCCGGCCGAATTCCTTCTCCAGGAGCGAGATCACGTAGGTCAGTTCTTCGGGATGGCTATTGCCAATGTTGTAGATTTTCCAGGGAGCCTTGCTGCTTGCCGGATCAGGCGCACTGCCATCCCACTGTGCATCCCCTTGGGGCGGCTGATCAATGAGCCGAATGATGGCTTCAGCGATGTCATCGATATAAGTGAAATCGCGGCGCATCTTGCCGTGGTTGAACAATTTTATCGGTTTTCCAGAAAGAATGGCGTTGGCAAAAATAAACATGGCCATGTCGGGACGGCCCCAGGGACCATAGACCGTAAAGAAGCGAAGTCCCGTTGCAGGAATCCGATAGAGATGGCTGTAGGTGTGGGCCATCAGCTCGTTGGCCTTCTTCGAGGCCGCGTAAAGACTCACCGGGTGGTCAACATTGTCGTGCACCGAAAATGGCAACTTCGTATTAGCGCCGTAGACGGATGAAGATGATGCAAACAACAAGTGTTGGCAGCCATTGTGCCGACAGCCTTCGAGCACATTGAGAAAGCCCTGAATATTGGCGTCGAGGTAAGCTTGGGGATTCGTGAGCGAATACCGCACGCCGGCTTGCGCGGCGAGGTGGATCACCTCGGAGAACCGATATTCAGCGAACAGCGCCTTGGTCACTGCGCTATCCGCCAAATCGAGCTTGATGAAGTTAAACCGCGCATCCTGCTTGAGCATGCCGACGCGGGCTTCTTTGAGCGTCGGGTCATAATAATTGTTGAGGCTGTCGACCCCGACGACCTCTCGGCCTTGAGCCAGCAGTCGAAGCGTGACGTGGTAGCCGATAAAGCCGGCCGCACCTGTCACCAAAATTGAGCGTTTTGTCATAGCCCGGACTCTTTAAAGACGCCAAAGTTCAATGCCAGATGGCTTCGAGCTTCGGTCCAGTTTCGCTTTGATATCGAACACCAATCCGGAACCCTCTCGGAGCAATTTCTGGATGAGAGACCACCCGCCATCGATGTAGGCATCGTGGGCGACCGCCAGGATGACCGCATCAGCGGGTTTCAGCTCGTTCATGTGATGAAGGCCCACGCCATACTCCTCTTGCACTGTATGCGCGTCCGCCAAGGGATCGGTAATCTGCACGGTGAGCCCAAAGGATTGTAGCTCCCGTACAATGTCGATGACGCGGGAATTGCGGATGTCCGGCACGTTCTCCTTGAACGTCATGCCCAGGACAGTAACGGTGCCGCCCTGCCCTCGCTGCCGGAGCAAGCCGCGGATGCATTCCCGCGCAATTCGTTTTCCCATTTCGTCGTTGATGCGCCGTCCGGCCAAAATGACCTCGGGATGAAAGCCCGCCTTCTCGGCGCGATAGGTGAGATAGTAGGGGTCGACGCCGATGCAGTGGCCGCCAACCAGGCCCGGCTGAAAGGGCAGGAAATTCCATTTGGTCGCGGCAGCCGCAAGCACGTCGCCGGTGTCGATATCGAGCGCCTGGAAAATCAACGAGAGTTCATTCATGAAGGCGATGTTGAGGTCTCGCTGGGTGTTCTCGATGACCTTGGAGGCTTCCGCGACCTTGATCGAAGGCGCACGATGAATGCCAGCTTTCACGACCGAGCCGTACACTGCGGCGATGAGCTCGAGCGTCTCGGCGTTTTGGGCGGAGACGACCTTGGGGATGGTTTCGAAGCGGTGCGTCTTGTCGCCTGGGTTGATGCGCTCGGGCGAATAGCCAAGCTCAAAGTCTTGCCCTGCCTTGAGGCCCGAAACCCGCTCCAAGACCGGCCTGCAATCCTCTTCGACGGCGCCGGGATAGACAGTGGATTCGTAAACCACGACGTCACCGCGCTTGAGCGCGCCACCGACGAGCTCTGAGGCATTCAGCATGGCGCTCAGATCCGGCCGTCGGGCCTGATCGATCGGCGTTGGTACGGTGACGATGAAGAAATCCGCGCTACTGATGGCGAGAGAGTCGTTGGTGAAAGCCAACGTGGCCGCCTTGAGATCGGAAGGCTCAACTTCGCGCGTGCGATCCTCCCCCTTCTGCAGCTCTTGGACCCGCCCCGCATCGATATCGAAGCCGATCACCGGGCTGCCGCCACGGGCAAAAGCGGCGGCCACGGGCAAACCGACATAGCCGAGCCCAATGACCGCGATTTTCCGATTGTGTGCCATGAAAGGGTCACTCCGCATGCCGGCAAGCTTTTGAAAGAATTACCTGCTTCCTACTCAACACGGCAATAGCTGGCCAGCAGAGCTGCCAAAACACGGTTTACGAGCAGCAGGAGAATTAAATGGATATGGGATCCTTACTCTCATGTGTAAGGCCGCCGCGGCCGGCAGACGCGGTAACATTGCGTTAGGCCTTTCAACTTGAAAGATGGCCGCGCCGACGCGAGGATGGCGAGCGTGAAAAAGTATCGACTCCAGGACATGTCGCTGGAGGACGGTGACAGCCAAATATCGCAACCCACGGCTTTCATCCGAGACTTGGTCAGGCCGGGGAAAACAGCCGCGCTGGGTGATTGAATGGTTAGCCTCGGGTAGCCCCTCGATGACTGCCGGATCCAATGGATCAGAGCTCGACTAGTCCCCGTCCAAATAAAAAGACCCCCGCATTGCGGGGGCCTTTGAAGATATGCCGTTCGAGCTTTAAATGCTCATACAACTCGAAGCTGCCGACCGTCGGACCGCTTGCGATAAGCGACGAAGCCGACGCTCATGAAGCCCAGCAGCATCATTGCCCAGGTCGAGGCTTCCGGAACTGCGCCAGCGATAGTGGTCGTAGTGCCTGCCACCGTCAAGGTGACCGGACGACCCGGGTGGTTCGGAATCCCGCCCGTGATCTCTAGGATGTAGTTCCCGGCGATCGAATTGTTGTAGGCGATCGTTGCCGCCTGGCCACCCACTGAAGTTGTAGCACCGCCAGCAACGACGAGATTTGCGGGAGCCACGCTTCCTCTGAACAGCGAAAGCGTAAGGGATGAGATCTTATCAGCCGCAGCAGAAAAGCTCTGAGACAGCGTCGCAGAAAAGTCCTGAAGGGACGTCAATGCCAAATTGAAATTGACCGTCAAGGTTCCACCCGTCTCGGTGATACCCGTGACGGAAAAAGCCCCATTCGGATTGGTGCCCAAATCTTGGCTGGCGGGCGTCACCACATAGGCCATCGAGGGAGCCGTCGAGGCGCCCATCAGCCCAAGGGCCAAGGCCCCCGCAAGGACCAAATTCTTAGCGAAATTCATACCACTCTCCCGAGTTCAATTCCAAAAGCTGGAGGTTGCAATCTAGGTGAAAATTTTAAATGCTGTCAACCGAAATAATAGTTTTTTAATCCTTTTTTTTCGGGGACGCTGCGCCCCCCCCGCAAAAGAGGACCCAGACGACATAGGTCCGGGAAATGCCGACATTCCGAGCATCTTTCTGGAGCCTCAGACCTACGTGGGCGGCCATAGCCAAAAGGACGCCCCCTGACGAGGAACTTGCAGCGAATGGTCTTCTGTTTAAAGTTTGGAGGCGGAATTAAAAAAGTGAAGTAGCAGCAAAACAGAAGTACAACTTAATCAAGCACTTGCATACCTTTTTACCTTCGAGCCTGAAGAGTGGCCATCTTGAAATGGGTCAATACTCCCCGAGACCCCGAGCCAGCCGAGTGGCGCCTCCGAGCGTCCATCTTGTGTGTCAACCTCGTGCGAGCGCACGCAGGGGCCATCGAAGCATCCGCATATACCCAACGGCGGCAAAGCCGAGGATCATCATCGCCCAGGTTCCGGTTTCAGGAACGGACGCCGTGATGTCGCTCACCTTGAGCGTGTCGATGACAGGTAGCTGGTCAATGGGCGTATCGGGGTTGGCCAACGCGAAGCTCAGATCAGCGAAATGGAACGTGCCTGTAATCAAAGTCGGACTGGAGACGCTCCCACTGAACAGCGGGCTGAAACTGGGGACGCTGACGAGATCGAAGAAGGTGGAAGAACTATCGTCGGGCCCGACACCAGCACTGAGACCGCCGCCGAACGCGGTGTCGTAGAATGTGAGGTACGGAAAGGGGTTATGAGCCGACGTATTCTGTATGTTGGTAAAGTAGAACGCGTGAAAAACGCCCGCATCTTCAGCCGACACACCATCAATGGGCCGAGATGTATCGAGGACGAATGAAAGGTTGTCGACCCCTGTGAGCTCATACTTCAGAAGCCCGGCATGCGCCGGAGCAACCAGCAGCAACAACATGCTCGCAAACCATCCCGCCCAGACATTGCGCCCCATAATAGCCATCCGATTTTTGAGGAAAGGTGATACGCAAACTGCGCGCGAATCAGCGCTCTGATTTAATTGATTTTCAGTTGCTTTGAGGCGTTGTCAACAAGTCAGGCTGCGACAAAGGCGCATTTCACTATTAAATCGCGCTCGAACACTCGCCAGTCGCATCCAAAACTTCGGCGGGCCCTCCAGGCCGGTCATTCTCGAACACACCGATGGCCAAACGACCCGTTCTCCAAGCCATCGCATCCAGGTTTGTCTTTCCCGTCGTACGAATCGGCGCTGAAGGATCGGCATCATGGCCATGCACAACGTGCCGTCGCCCGTGTCCCTTCTTAGATCCCCTGCGGTAACGTTTCCAAAGCAGGGTTTGCGAGTCTTGTTGATTGAGCGAGACCTCGGGATCCACTCCCGCATGTACGAACACTCTGTGCTGATCGACATACATGGCAGGGAGACTGGCAATCCAGGCGAGGTGCGACGAAGGCACCAGACTCAAATCGAACTTGTCTGAACTCGAGTTGGCGTAGGATCTCAGCGTTTGATCGCCGCCATTTTCAAGCCAGCGCTCAAGCTCGAGAAGATTGTTACAGGCCTCCCACATCATGGCCTCGTGGTTGCCTTTGAGGCTGACGAGGGAAAGATGATCAATATCCCACTGCATTAAACGTTCGATCACCGGTCGACTACATGGCCCACGATCGACGTAGTCGCCCAATGTCACGACCGTTCCCGGCCGACCGGCGGCATGGCAAACGATTTTGGCGATCGCAATCTGCAAGAGATCATAGCGACCGTGAATGTCCGGAATCGCGTAGGTGAGCGACATGTTGCTGCAGGCGCCATTGGCGCCCCCCGCAGAGGAGGCGGTCAGGAGCCGCTCGGTTGTGAGGCGAGCTGTCGATGCGGCGATCGACCCTTTGCGCGTCTCAGAATAGTACCGGCCACGCCAAGCAGCGAATCCAGCAGGAACAGAAGCAAGATGGCCACGATGAAAAGGCTGATCCCAGTCAGATCGTGAACCGGGCCCTCCAAAAGATCTGGTCCACCGTAGTATGCGATCAAGACCAGCGTGAGTACGCGAATGAAGTTTGCCGCAATCGTAATCGGTACGATGGAGAGCAGCAAAAGAAGGCTGCGAAGCTTCTCGTTCCAGCGAAACGCATAGGCGTAGAAGACGCCAATCGCCGAGAGCGCAAAGATCGAATTCATCCCGGAACAGGCATCCTTGACCAACAGCTGGTACGTTCCGATCATGATCATGACACCGTTCTGCGCAATCGGGTAACCGGCTGCATAGAGCACGTGGGTCACGACATTGGAGATGAAGACCTTCAATGGAACCGTGGCTGCATCGATCAGCCAATCCGGCATCGGAACAGCGAAGAATAGAAACCCAATCGGGAATGCGAGCGCACCCAGCATCGCCCAACCAGCCGCGATGAGGACGCAGCCGGCCAGGACAGGCAGGATCGAAAAGGCCTCTACCGTGAGCACATCTTGCGTTCGTGCAAGAAACATCAACACGAGGCCAAGCAAGAGCAAGAGCCAGCCCGTTAGCGGAGCAGATTTGATCTCAGCGCCGGCGATCCTACGGCGCGCCTGCCATACCAACCACAAAGACGCGGCGATGATGAGAGGCCCATGTCCTTCCTGTTCGGTTTGCCAGGGTCCATTGATCAGGCTGCGCGCCGTCGGAAGGTAAGCAACCAATAGCGCCCCCCCGAGCAGTGTATACCAAGGCCAAATCGAGGCGCGGAGCTTGGTGGGTTGAACGACCTGTAAAAAGGACATGCTTACGACCACGAGGATGAAACAGGAAAATCTGCAATTAAATAGATTTCACCTACGAGCCAGTAGCACAACATAGGTCGCTCCCGCAAATATCAAGGCTATCGCCAGCAGCGCCGATCCGGCGTTGCCAACTTGATTGGCAACCGCGAGCACCAGACCAGCGACCATGAACTGGAGGAGGGTCTTGATTTCTCGATCGGTAAATTGAAAGAAGACAACCACCATGGCGATGAAGCACGCAACGGTGATCACGTCGAAAAATGTCGTCATGGGCGGTGCAACATTCGTTTGGTATCGAAGACGCTCTCTCGCACCTCCATCCTTTAAGTTCCCTATTTCTTCATAATGTCGGCGTACCCGCCTTCGTATTTTGCTTCAGCGTTTGCTGAGTATGACGCAAGGCTTGCCTCCGCCTTCAGGGCTTCAGCTCTCATTAATTGCCGGGCGACATTTGTAGCCGCTTCGCCCTTGAGTGGGCTTGCCTGTTCACCTGTGACCTTGAAGAAAACGCCGTTCGGACCAGAGCGCACGAAGAAGACTTGGTCGGGCGTTCGGGCTTCCAGAGACTTGTAGAAATCGGGCTGCAGTTCCGCGCCGTTTAGCACGCCGGACTGACGGCCATGAACGATGCCGGCGGAGGTCAGCTGTTGATCGACCTCCTCAAGTGTCTTTGCGTCCTTATTGGCGGTGATGATCGATTGGACGTCTGAGGAAGCAGGAAATGCGATTTGATCGACCGCGAACAGCTTTCGCTCCGCAAATTTGGCCGGATTGCTGCTGATATATTTCTCGACATCTGAATTGCTCGGTGCCTTTGCCGTGGCTTGGCGCGTCAAATAGGCCGCTTCCAAGACCTGTTCGCGCGCCCGTATCAGGTCCAACAGCACACTAGGCTCTTGATCGAGCTTGGCAGCGATAGCTTGCTGAAGGAGATATTTGCGTGTGACGAGTTCGCCCACGACCGCCTTAATGGTTGCCGGATCCTTCTGCTTGTCGGTCGGAATGTTGGCACGACGGAACTCGTTGTCGAGCTCACTGGTCGTGACAACTTGATCGCCCAAGCGGGCAATGATTTGCCCTGAACCTGCGGGCGCCTTGGCTGTCTCCTTCCCACAGCCGGCCAGGACCGCGCCGCAACAGGCAAGAACCGCTAACGTACGGCAGATACGGTTCACGACAATCCGCATGAGGAACTCCAACTCAACCAAAGATCATCCGAACGAGCGCGCATTTGCCGCTACTCGAAATCGCAAAAGTACATATCTCAAGAAAGAGCAACCCGCTGACATCTTTGCAATTTAGCTTAATTCCGGATATGCATACACTCACCAATATTTAATTTGCGACGCTAATGCTGTTGGGCTGTTGTGCTGTAGCAAGCCCCAGGCGTTAGGCCGATCAGGGTAAATTGGAATAATCAAATGAATGTGAGCCGGATTCAAGTCATCCTCGCGTCGGTCGCAATTTTAGTGGCGGCTCTGCTGGCCGAGGTCCTCATGCCGCGGCAGTTGATGGCCAGGACGTCGGCCGCCCCGAGCCTTGATCAGATCATTCCCAAGCAGTTCGGCACTTGGAAACTGGTTCCCGACATCAGCCCGATCACCCCGCCTGATCCGGAAGGGTACGTTCAGCCAGATCCAAATGGCGCCAAAGTGTATGCGCAAGAAGTCAGCCGGGCCTACACCGATGGGCAGGGCAATATCGTGATGTTTCTAGTGGCCTATGGTCCGGTGCAGAACTACCGTCTCAAGGCCCACCGCCCGGAGATCTGCTATACGGCCGCGGGCTTTCGCATCGATGAGAAGTTTGGCGGAAGCATCAGCGTTAAAAACGGTGCACCTCCGATCAAAGTGACTCGGGTGGTGGCGGAAAGAGAAGCCCGATACGAGCCGATCAGCTATTGGATGCGCGTGGGCAACGACATCACAACTGGCGTGGTCGATCGCCAGATTGTCCGCTTAAAATACGGTCTGCGAGGAATTATTCCGGATGGCGCGCTGATCAGAGTTTCAACCGTTGGTCTCCCCCGTGATGCCGCTTTCCAACTGCAGGACAAGTTTGTTCATGATGTTCTGGCGGCGATCCCAGCAAATGAGCTGAAGTTCTTCACTGGCTCATCGCTGTGATCCGCCTTTTCATGAAATGAGATCGTGTTGTTTTCAGCTAGAGCGGGTGCGAAGCGGATTGCTTTCGAGATCGCCCTGGGGCTGGGCATTTGGGCGTCAACAGCCGTTGCGGGCGCGAGGGCGGCGGAAACCTTGGACGACTCGCTCATTCCCTTTGCCGTAAATGTCCATCGAACCCCGATGCAAACTTGGGGCCCGGGCTACGGGATATATCTTGGCCGAGGGCTCTTTATTACCGCGGCCCACGTCGTCGGACGCAGCTGGTGGACGCGACCGAAAATCGCGATTGCGGGTCAAGAATATCCAACACGCGTGGTGAAAGAAGGCAGCTTTGAGGGCACAGATGTGACCGCTTTGGCAGTTGACCCGTTTCTGCTGCCGATGCGGCTGCAAATGCGCCGAATGAAACTATGCCCTCAGGCGCCGTCGCCCGGCCAACAGGTGGTGACGGTTGTGCCCGAAGCCACTGTTCGGACCCACATCTTGTCGCCCACAAAATTACCAGCAGATGTCCGTCGCTTTTCAACGGTAATCGCCGATGTGGCGCGCACCGGAAACTCGGGATCAGGCGTTTTCGACGTACAGCAACGCTGCTTGCTTGGGATTATGTCTCGCAAGATTTCGATTTCTCGCCCACGAGGCGGGAAGACCGAAACGATCGATTTGGCGAAATATTTTGTTCCGGCTTCGGAAATTAAAGCGTTCTTACCGCAGGAAGCGCTCGCCGGTCTTCAGTAGTAGCCACTATAATAGGCCGGAGGAGCTTCGGTCACCTTGTTGACGACCACGCGGACGATGGATGTCCGCTGCAGATGTTTCTGCGACTCTCTCATGTCCGCAAGCGACGTATTGCCGACGCCGGCCACTAACAAGGTTGCCTCCATCTTTGGCAAGATCGAAATCACATCATCACCGAGCAGAATGGGCGGCAGATCGAAGATCACGATGCAAGACCTAAAGTCTCGCTTGATCGCATGCAGCAACGTCCCCATGCTTTGAGAGGCCATCCACTCGGATGAGTTCGAGGATGGGCTCGATCCTGGCAGGACAAAAATGCTGCTCGGCCCGATGCTTGCCCGCAAGGTGGCCGCGGAAAGCGTGGCGCGGCCTTCCAGCACATCCAAGATCCCAGGCCCGCCCTGCAATCCCAAGTAGTTCGCGACCATCGGCTTGCGCAGATCAAGGTCCACAAGCAAGACCGAGCGCTCGGGAAGGCGCGCAATACTCAAGGCAAGATTGCAGGCGGTGAGGCTCTTGCCACACGCAGCCGTCGGCGAGGTGACGGACAAGAACTGCCAGCTTTTCTTGTCCATCTCTTGCAGGACTTCGGTCCGCAACATGTCGTAGTAGCGTCCGTGGTCCTTGGCCTTGTGTCCCACCAACCGTGACTTCTCAAGATGGTCGGGGTTCAGACGGACCTCGCGAAGCTTACTATCCTGCAGCTCGCTGCGGAGATCTTGCCGCGCCGCGTTCGGCAATGTCCCGATGACCGGTGTGGTGGCCGCTTCGGCTGCCCTGGCGAGCTCAACCGCGTGTTTGATCGAGTCCAACTTCAACTCCGAATTTTAGAAACGGAATAGCCCGACGCGCGCTTTGGCGACGATCAAATCGAGCGGCGGCAGGAAGTAATACGCACCTATCACACATCCAACCACCGCAATCACGCACAGCGTCACGGTCAACCAGATGCGGCGTTTGCGGCGTCGGATCTCATCCGCCGTGGTGATATAAGGGATGGTCAGAATAAGCGTCGAATCGACCAGGCTGAACAGGTCGCTCCCACGGCGGATGCCGCTATCGATGAGTTCAGCCGCGACCGAGAGCCCCGCGCCAGCCATCAGCGCCAAGGCAATGGCAATGGCAGCAACTTTCGGGCGGTTCGGCTTGATGGGTTCTTGCGGCACCGTGGGCTGCTCGATGACCTCAAGCTTCTCAGCCTGCTGGTCCTTTTCCAAGCTCTCGCCAAGTCGTGCTGCGGCGAGCTTAGCGGAGGCAGTTTCAAGATTATTTTTGACCGATTCCTGCTGGGCCAGAAGGGCCTCTAATGTCGCCTCGGTCTTTACGGCCGTTGTGGGCGGCGGTTTGTCGGCAGTCTCCGCATTCGGTGCGGTCCCACCGGATGAACCCGCATTTTCCAAAGCCTTAATCTGCCGTTTCAACGATTGGATGACCGGATGCCGATCGGAATAAAGCGCGCTCTTCTGGATCAGCTCTGCCCTGAGCTGGTCCAGCATGGTGGGCTGGTCGATCTTCGCTGATCCCAGCGGCCTCATTTGCGAGAGTTTTAATTGCGCGATCCGGGCATCGAGAGAGGCATTTTCAGCCTGCAGACGCTGAACCTCTCGGCTTAAGAACTTGGTGGTGTCGGTGGCGCGGCTGGTTCGATCACGCAGATCCTCGTTCAAAATGCGCGTCATTAATTCGTTTGCGACTTGCGCGGCGACAGCCGGGTCTGAGTATTCAAAGCCCACTGAGAAAACGATTGTCGGATTCTCCAGCCGCGAGCGCTGCTTGAAATCGAGTTGCAGATCGACGGGCAAAATTTTGGTCTGCTTTCTCATCAAGGCGACCAGCTCGGTGACCGTCATCAAGGCCCGCTTTTCGGGAAACAGCTGAAACTTGTCGGCGATGGCCACGAGATTATCGCGCGTCATCGTGCGCTGTTCGATCACCTGAATGCGTTCCTGGGCTGCGCTGGTCACGGTGGGGCGAACCAGATCCGTCGGAATCTGCTGCGACTGGACCAGGATCTTTCCTTCGGACACGTAAGAGGCAGGCCAGAGCAGCGCTCCAGCAACGCCCACGCTGCCAATCAAAAGGGCCGGAATGAGGAAAAATGCCCAGCGCCGTTTGATGAGACCCCAGTAGAACGCCGGCCGCAGGAGATGGCTTCGGTCCGGTTCGACCGACGGCTCCATGCCCTGAAGTTCATCGTCGTATGCAACTTTTTGCAACATGATCAGTCTTCATTGGTCAGCCGCCATGCGGCAAGGTTCATAAGCGGTCGGGCGTGCTCAGGGCGTGTCTCAGGAAAATTAGAAATATCTTAGCATTGAATTGTGTCGGACCGGGAAAAAACACGGGTTCCGGTACGGGATTTGGTTCGCAATATTAATGCGCGTGAAAAGGCCAGCCGTGAGATCGCCAAAATTTACGTACTTCCCAAATAGGTCGATCATGACCATAGGCTTGCGCGTGGACAATCTGTAATGCTGCGGCGCTGGGCTTAAGGATCAACGGATGTACGAGGCATTTTATCACCTTAGGGAGAAGCCGTTTTCGATTCTTCCCGACCCCGATCTGATCTATTGGGGCAAAATGCACTCCATGGCATTCACGATGCTCGAGTTCGGCGTGATGAACAATGCCGGCTTTACGGTGATCACGGGAGAAATCGGCTCTGGTAAAACCACCCTGGTTCGCCACCTCTTGCGGAAACTCAATCCGTCCATGAGCGTCGGGCTGATTTCGAACTCACCGCAAGGCCGCCAGGAACTGCTGCAATGGATCTTGTTGTCGCTCGATCAGCCCTTCGAAGGCGATTATCCCATCCTTTACAAGAGGTTACAAGATTACCTCTATGGCCAATTTGCGAACGGGCGGCGGACCATCCTGATCATCGACGAAGCGCAGAATCTCGAGCCCCAGGCTCTCGAGCACCTGCGCATGATCTCCAATATTAACGCCGATAAGTTTCAAATCCTACAACTCATTCTGGTCGGCCAGCCGCAGCTGCGGGATCTCTTGCTGGCGCCAGAGCTCCATCAGTTCGCCCAGCGGATCTCGTCGGACTTTCACCTCAGGCCCTTGGATCCGAAGGAGGTGGCCAATTACATCTCCTTCCGCTTGCAAGCAGTCGGGGCTCCCCATGCGCTTTTCAGCGCCGAAGCTTGCGCCCTCATCGCCTCCGCAAGCGGGGGCATTCCCCGGATGATCAACGTGCTGTGCGACACTGCGCTGGTCTACGGATTTGCCAACGATCAAAAAATCATTACGGATCAGATAGTTCGGGACGTTATTGCAGACAAGCAACAGTACAGCATATTCCCCGTTAAGAGGCCAAGCCGGGTTCCTTAAGTTATTGCTATGCATTATTATTTTAATTCTCTGCTACCGCGGAACCAAGCGCGCTATCTTTTACGCAGGCGGTGGGTTGGTGGCTCGAATGGGGATGGCTATGCGGATCTGGATCGTTGCGCTTTTTATCGGCTTGTGGGCATCCGCGGTGAATGCGCAGACGCTCAAACCAGGCGATAGCCTCAGCGTCTCCGTCCTGCAGGATCCCAAGCTCGACCGAACGGTCGTGGTGGATCCGCTCGGTGAAATCGCATTCCCTTTGGCGGGCCACATCCGGGTGCGAGGGCTGACCCCCGCTGCGGTGGAAAATATCCTAAGGAATAAACTGAAGGGCAACTATAAGGACGAGACCCTCGACGTCACCGTTGCGTATGTTAATGCGCCGAAGGAACCGATCGAAGAGGACCTCAAGCCAAAGATCTTCGTCACCGGCGAGGTGGCGCGTCCAGGCTCCTACATCATTCGCCAACCCACCACGCTAATGCAGGCAATTGCGCTCGCCGGTGGCATGGGCCCCTTCGCCGCAAAAAAGCGGATCATGGTTCGACGCCGCGGGCCCGGCGGCGATGAGACAATCTACATGTTCAACTACAAAGCCTATGAAGGTGGCGCTGACCTTGAGGGCAACATTTCGCTGCATGCCGGCGACGTGATCATGGTTCCCGAGCGCGGGCTTTTTGAGTAGGTCACGCTGAACCCACTGGGGCTGAGGCATCATACCGTGAAGAGAGCCGCCATTGCCGTCTCCGCGTGCATCGGCATGGCGCCTGTGGCTGCCTTAGCGGCTGATTGGTCATTGAACACCTCGCAGGTGGAGACGATCGAGGCGAGCGATAATCTCTTCATGCGGACCTCGCCCGCCGCAGCGATTGGCTCCTATTCAACGCTTACGGCAAACGCTGAAGCGTTGATGCCGACGTCGAAATTGAACATCAATGTCGATGGCAACTATCGGAAGTTTTGGGGTCCGGGCGTCGAAGGAGTGCCATCTGAATCGCTGAGCTGGGGCGCCTTAGGTCACTACGAGCACACCGAGAAAGGGAGTTCGGACCGGGAATACCTGGAAACAAACTGGCGTCAGTCGAGTACAGCGTTCGCGCTATTGAACGAGTTCGGTGTCATCACCAATACGAAGGGATTTCTGGATCGACGCACCTTCACGGGTGGGATCGATAGGTCGATCACCAACCTGGATTCCTTGAGCTTGATGGCCACTTCCACCCACACTAGCTATGAGCCTTCGGGAGGCGGAACGCCCGTCACAGATACACTCGCGCGTGGGTCTTGGCGTCATCGCTTCAGCCCGATCACCGCGTTGAATGCGTCCTCCGAATATGAACGGCTCAATTATGAAAACGCCCAGAACTCGCAGATCGAGATTTACCGCAATCAGCTGGGTATCGACGCGACGTTGTCGCCGGTGCTTTCATTTCACGGAAATATCGGCCCGATCTATATTGTGACCGCGGGCGGTATCAATCCACTTTCCGGCATCCAGGGCACGCCGATAAACACGTCGGGGACAAGCTCTTTACTGGATTGGATCGGCAATGCCATCCTGACCTATCGTGTATTGAAGAACACGACGTTGTCCATTGACATCGCGCAATCGGTATCCTCCAGCGTCGTAGGTTCCCTATACAAATCGGACTACGTGACGGCGGTCCTCAGCCACAGCATTAATTCACTTTCCACGATCTCGTTTTCTGCAAGTGCGACGCGGACGACGTCAACGTCCTCGACTGACATTGCCTCCGCCTCCGTGACATATGGCTACCAACTCACCAAAGATCTGAACGCCCAGCTCACCTACCGCTATCAGCACCGCTTTGGAACTAACGGAGGAGCCAGCATCGATCCAATCACCGGCACCCCTACACTTGCCGGGAGTGGCCCCGCTAGCTCGAACAGCATCATGCTGGTGGTCTCACACCATTACACCGTTCTTCCACACGGCAACTAACTGCTCATTTCATCGCCGCGCGAATGCTGTCCTTCAAGGCGGTGCCGTCAGGTTCGAGATTGAGCGCAAGCTTAAACTGTTCAGACGCCTTGTCGGCCTGCCCGGCCGCCGCGTAGCTCATGCCGAGGTGGTAGTGCGGAGCAGCTGCATTCGGATCCTTTGATACCACGTTCTCCAAAACAGAGATTGCCGCTGCGTAGTCACCTTGCTTGTACTTCACCCAACCAAACGTGTCCTGCAGCTGGGGCACTTCAGCGTTCTTAAGCTTGTCCCCTAAAGCGACGGCTCGATCCAGGCTTGCCTTGTCAGAGCGATTATCAAGCAACAGGCTCACCAGATTATTGACTGCAATGGCCGTGTTCGGCTGCTCCTTGAGGATGGCCTCGTATTGAGCGATGGCCTTTTCATAATCACCTTTGACAATCTCGAGGTTCGCAAGCCGCATCTGAAGATCGATATCGGCGGGAAGTTCTTTCAGACCACTTTCGATGGTGCTTACGGCTTGGTCGACATTTTTTTGGCTGGCATAAAGCTCAGCTAAGGCGCTGTAGCCGCCCGGTTCCTTCGGTTGCTGCGTGATCGCTTGTTTAAAACTGCGCTCCGCCTCAGGCTGTTTCTTCTGGGCAAGTTGAGTCCGACCGAGCAGCACCAGTACTTGCGAGCTCGCTGGATTCTTGGTCTTAAGGTCCTCCAAAAGAGCGATCGCCTTGTCGGACTTGCCTTGTTTCACATAGGCCGACACCAGCGCTACCAGCGGCTGCAGTGCGTTGGGAGCAGCGGCTTGCGCGTCCTCCAAGGCCTTGAGACTCTCCTCCACCTTGTTTTGTCCGGCAAGCGCCGAGGCGCGGATTTCATCCGAGAGCACCTTGCCACCATCGATACCGCCGGCGGCGTCAGCCACGGCCATTGCACCCGACCAATTTTTTTCGGCAATTCTGAGCTGTGCTAGCGCGGATAACAGCTGGAGATTCTTCGGAATGCGGGTAACGGCGTCAGCCAGGACTTCCTCTGCCCGACCAAGATCTTTGCGTCGCTGCAAAAATGCGACGTAACGAAGAACCACAGCCGCGTTCGATCCAGCGGATTTCATCGCATCCGCGTACTGCCTATCCGCCAATTCCGGTTTGCCGCTGCGCTCGTAGGCCGAAGCCAGCAGCATCAACAATTCCGGCGATTTGGGCTGATCGTTGAGGGCGGCGCGCAAATCTGAGATCGCACTATCGAAATTGCCTTTTTCAATGTTAAGGGCTGCACGAAGCCGCAACGCTCCCGCGTTCCGTTTGTCCTTAGCAAGCACGTCAGCGATGATGGGCTCAGCCGCGGTTGTATTGGACCGGCTCACGTACAGTTCAGCGAGCTTGACTTGAGCTGTGAGCTTCCTCTCCTGCGTCGATGCGTTCGAGGCGAGATCTTGCAGGGCTTTGAATGCCTCGTCGAACTTCTTTTCGACAACGTCGATCTCGACCAATCCCAATTGATAATCGAAAATATCCCCACCAGCTTTGATACGGCTTTCGAGCTCACTACGGGCTGCTGCAGGTCCCTTGACGATATTCAAGAAGCGCACCAGTTCCAGGCCCAGCTTGCTATCCGTCGGATTGGCCTGCACGAGGCCGCGAAATTCCTTCTCCGCCTCGTCTAAGTGCCGCTCAGCCATCAAGATCTGGATGAGTTGCTTTCGATAATCTACATTGTTCGGCGCCTTCTCGAGCAGAGTCCGCATCTGCTCCTCTGCCTTCGGCAGCTCTCCTTTTCGCAGATAAAGTTGCAACTTCTGGAGCGCAATCCGTGTTTCGTCGCCCTCATCAGGCTTGAGGGCTGCCAAGAGCTTTAACGCGCCGTCCGGATCGCCTTCATTAGTTTTCTTAAGAGCAAGAATGCTAACGGCGTCGGGATTCGAGGGATCAATCTCAAACGCGCGCTGTGCCTCGCGATAGGCAGCTTCGCTGTCGTTGGTTCGAAGCAAGGCAAGCGATTTGACAGCATGAAGCGCTGCGTTGGGCTTATCGCCTTCACGCACCCCATCAATGATCCGGAGAGCGCCATCGGCAGCGCCGCCTCCGACCATGATCCGCGCAAGTTTGATTCGGGCATCGGTGTCGTTCGGATCCAGCTCGACGATCCTCTTCAAATCGGCGAACAACCCCTGCGATTTACTGCGCTCGTCAATGCCAGCGATCGCACGCCATATCTCCACATTGTCGTTCTTATATTTGAGAGCGCGCATGAGCTGCCCACGTGCCGCGCCGTCTTGATTCTTTTGGATCAACGACATTGCACCGTCGTAGTACTCCTTGGCGCGTTCTTCCGGAGAAGAACAATTGGTCAGCGCCAGCAGCGGGAGCAGAAGCAGGCCTTTCCTGCAGTTGAGGAGCACCCTATTTTTGATCATTTGGCCGTTTTCCAAGACATTCATGAGCGAAAGGCAATTGCGGTTATCGCCGGATCACCAGGCATTGCGGCTCTGCGAGCAAAAACTCGAATCCGTTTAGGCCGAACAATCGTCGCGTATCGCGAGGCACGTTGGCAAAACGCAGCTCTAGTTTTTTGCTGACAAGCTCTTTTCGAAGCATCAATAAAAGACCGATGAAACGCTGATCTATCCAGCTAAGGTTGGAACAATCTAGCACGACGTCTCTGTGCAGGGCGAGCGCTGAGCGAAATTCGGCAGCGGCTCTTTCGACATGCCGGGCAATGGCGGGACCTGACAGGGCGATCTCGATGGCTTGATCTGCTGGCCGCGTGACAATCTTCAAATCTTCAGACTGCACCCGCTTCGCGCCTTGCAGGGTGGAATGGAACGCGAGGGGCAAAACCTTTGTCAAAAACAGCTTGGTTAAGACCTTGCCGTCCCTCCAATAGCGCCTCCAAAGGTATGGCTCCTCCTTGATCCGCCACATCCACTCAAATCCCGAATTGCGCAGCAGAGCTGGAGCGCGCTTTACGGTTCCGGCCTCGAAGTTTATCGCAGCGCCAAATTGCGCGCGAAGGGGAACCTTGATGCGATGGTGGTTGCGGAGCAGCCATGTCTGCGCCTTCTCCGCTCCGAGGAAGACCGCCAGGAGGTCGGCACCGCTGGCGTTAATCGCATCAATAACTTCCCGGCGGCTCATTTCCTCTATGCTGCCGAACCCGGGATTTACCGAGCCCACGCATTCGAGGCCACCATTTGAAAGGTTTAACTTGTCGGCGACGACCGAGGCCAATCCTTCCGCACCTCCAAACAGAAAAACCCGCAGCCGCTTCGGCGCACCTTCACCGCGTTTGAGAATCTCGAAAAGATCGGCCCCTGTGACCCGTTCCCGAATTGGTATTCCGAGCAATTTAGCGATCCAGATCAGAGGCATACCGTCAGCGATGCAAAGGTTGCTGCGCAGCAAGGATTCCCGGAAATAAGGATTTATCCGGCTGGCGACGAGAAAATTCACATTTGGGGTTGAGATTAGATAAGGAGCAGCCACGCTTGACGCCTTGTAGATCGAGCGCAGCAATACGTCGAAGTTGAGCGCGTCCACCGCAAGACCAAGGAAGCCAAACACTTCCCGATCCAGGTCCTCGCCGACCGGAGTTGTGGCCTCGGTCTGCGCTATGCTGACAACTGGCAAAGCAATCATTTAGGCAGCCCATGCAAGAGGATAATTTGGTCAACCCAAAACGGTAACGATTTGTCTAAAGGGATTTACCTCAAAAGCCAGCAGGGCCTGAAAGCTAAATCTAATCAATATTAATGCCTCTCAAGCTCATTTCCCAATTAAATCATCGAGCTGCAATACCACAAACGGTTAACCTTTGTTCCCTGCCGGGCCGGTCAGCCATTTGCCCCAAAAGGGCGCCCAGGCCCCCTGGACTCAGCGAATCGGCAAACCTCTGCTTTCCGAGAGTTGCCGTGAGAACTATCTAGTCTCCCTTAAGCATTAGCTTTGCTCAGGAACAGCTTCGGAGGGCGATCTACATGCGGTTGGTGATTTTCGTTGCTACGTCTACGACTCGCGCCAAACACGAATGATGAAACTGCACGGCGGTACCGCCCGGGTTCAACGGGTCCCCACCTTTCTCACCCTTCTCACCGCAGAGAATCCCGCCGGCTGCCTGCAAGGGATCGATTTTACACCTGCCCCAAACCCAAATTAATTTGGCGCATTTCGTCCGAAGAACGGATATGATAAACTACTTCTCACCTGAAACCGACGTGCGTGTATTGTGCAGTCATTGATTTCTACTTCGCATCGCTTTCCAGTATTGGATGGACTGCGTGCCATCAGCATTCTGCTGGTGCTAGCAACCCACATGTTGCCGCTCGGTCCAAAATCGCTTCAATTGAATTCCACCACCGGCCCGATGGGGATGAGCCTATTTTTCGGACTTTCCGGTTTTCTCATTACGAGCCAACTCCTCAAAAACGATAATGTAGGGGAGTTTCTGATCCGGCGACTGGCTCGAATTTTACCCTTGGCTTATGCCTATGCCGCGGTTGTATTCACCTTAGTTACTTTTGATCCTGAGCGGCTGTTCGGCACGCTGACCTTCCTCGAGAACTACTACGTTCAGTATCTAAATGGATATAATTCGCACTTCTGGTCTCTTTGCGTTGAGGTGCAGTTTTATGCGATCATCGCATTAGTTGTCGCCGTCGCGGGACGAAAAGGTCTTTGGATCGTATTTCCCGCCTGCTTGATCATCACAGCGATCCGCGTCCATGCGGGCGCCTACGTGAATATCAACACCCATCTTAGGGTTGACGAAATTCTCGCCGGCGCCTGTGTAGCCTTGCTGTATCGTGACGGCGCACCGCATCGGAACTCATATCTGTTGACTATCTGTGCTGTCTCGCTGTGGGTCGCATCGTCAAGCCCGTTCTCTGGTTGGTTACAGTACGTGCGTCCGTACACCTCCGCCATCCTCATATTCCTGATGCTTAGGCAGGGCCCCTCTCATCTCCGGGACTTCTTGACGTGCAAATCGATGCGATACATTGCCGCTATCTCGTACGCACTATACGTCATTCACCACGGACTTATTCAGGGATGGCTCGGTGAAGGCAGCATTCTTGAGCGCTACCTCGTTAAGAGACCCATCAGCTTTGCGTTGACTTTTCTGCTAGCGCATCTATCCACGTTCTACTGGGAGAAGTATTGGCTCGATCTGGCCAAAGATTATATTTCCCGACGCTCTTTGCTCAAGCGTTCTGTCCAACCCACATAGTAAATAGGTTTAAGGTCGTCCGGTCGCAGCTGCCAAGTTCTTTGGCGCTTTGGCGGAAGCTTCGTGTATGAAGGTCTTCGCTGAATTTCGTCCTACCAAATCTAATTCCCACTTTGTTGAACCGTCGCTTCCTGTCTTGACTTGTCGAAAGCCTAATTCGGCATAGTGATCGCGAACGAGCTCGTTCTTTGTAGTCGGAATGTATGTACCCCGAATGCGTTGCAGACCCCGGGCGCGGGCCTGGTCGCACAAATAGTTGAGCACGAAATTTTCCAAGCCTCGCTTGAGGACGCGACAGCTCATCAGCCAAGTATCGACATCAAGCGCGTCCTGCTCGACCTGACCAAAGACGACGCTAACCAATCCATTATCTCCAAAGCGGTCGGTAAGGCTCGCCGTCACCGTAATCCAATCCGAGTTGTTCATTAATGCCAACACGTCCGCGGAGCTTCTTCGGCGAGTCGTCAGATTGAACTGGTTCGATTTGTTGATCAGTTGCGTCGTTCGCTCCAGCGTCGTTGGCAACACCGGACCAATCGTTGCGGTCATTTCCAAGGAGCGCAGGAAATCTTCCATGCCTGTTGCGGAACTCTCGATCGCACTCCGCATGGCGTTGGCACGGTAAAACTCGCTGCGCTTGAAGTCCTCCTGCCCGAGCGAACTCACCTGAAAATACTGGTGGCGCTCGAGCGTCGCTATGAAGTCGACAGGGTCCGCAGAAACTTCTGGGACGGCCACCTCCGGCACCAATTGCCGAATGATGCTGCGCTCGGCCGGATTGTCATCGACAAAGACCAGGGAATCGAGACCGATGTTGAGCTGCTTGGCGATCGCGCGCAGGTTCGCGGCTTTGTCCGTCCAATTTGCGACAAAGCAGGAGATGTCCTCAAGTCTGAGAAGCATATCTGGGTGCTTCTCGAAGACCTCTCGTGCAATACTCTCGTTGTTCTTGCTGCACACGGCGAGAATGACGCCTCGCGTTTTCAACGCCTTGACGTAACGCTGGAAGGCAAGAAAGCCCTCGCCCTCCGGTTCGCCCTGACTGACCCGAATTCCACCCAAACCGTCGTCGCCAATCACGCCGCCCCACAAGGTATTATCTAGGTCAAGGACGAGGCACTTGCGGCTGAGCCCGAGCTCCGCCGCAATGACCGAGCTCACGTTGTAAGCGTAGTTGACGAGATGTTCGGGCGCGCATGGAATTTTGGCATGAAGAAAAAACCGCTCATCGCCCCAGGCCCGGCGACCGACATCAGAAGCAAGGCCCTCGACATCATGAATCGAGACATACGATGGCGCCCGATCAGCCAAAAGACGGTTCAGTTCAGAAATGTAGCGAGAGAACGCCGCTGGATGCCTGGTTTCATAATTGCCGAGCGCCTTCCAGGCCGGGATGTCGAAATTGTTTTGCAGAATTTGGCAGCCCAGCCGATCGTGCGCGATCCGCCATAGATTGGCCCAGTCGTTGACTTCACGTTCCAAGAGCTCGGTCACTTCTTGATGACCATTTGACAGGGCAGGAGCGTGCGCGACATTGCGCCAATTGGTCGCGATGAAGATTCGGTTCGGCCTGAAGCTGTACAATCCAGAATGCGGGTCCAGGATTTCCTGTCGAAAAAGGCCATAGTCCGATTCATACAACTCGACGTCAATCCCCGAGCCAAAAAGATAGAGTTCAATGAAATCCTTCAGCTGATGTGTTGTGAACCCGCCCAGGATCGCAAGCCGCTGCTTGGTCCGGCCGCGGAATTCGACCGGCAACGACTTGAATATTCGGTGAAGGCTTTGTAGAGATGTATAGTCCAGCGTAGGCGTAAGAACTGAGCGAATGGCGATGGCAATGTCATCGAATCGCTTTGCTTCCACGGCGGCCTTAAGAGCCTTTGCGAGAGCAGTAAAGGCCGTACGCCGCGCAGCCTCATTCGCGGTCCTATAGCCTTCAACAGCGGCGGCTAAATCGGACGAAACGTGCTCAAGGCTTGAGGTCGGAGCAGGATGCGAAGCGAGGGCGTTGTCCGGCATGCTCATTACTTTTCAGATGCTAAGTGTTACCCAAGGAATCATTAAGAAAAACCAGCATGGCCGATGGGCGCCGAGCGCACCTTTTGGAGCGCCCTCTTCTTACCGCCGAGCAGCACGCGCCACTGATATTGGCGAAGAAACTTGCGAAACTCCGGATCTTGATAGCGCGGCTTCCGCTGCAATGCGCTCTTGACAAAGCCCCAAAGTATCGCCGCGCTGCCGAGGATGTAAGGTTTTTGGTTCAGACGGGTGAGCGCGCTCGCAAGCATGTACCACACGCTTGTCCCCATAAAATACTGTCCGTAGCCGTGCCGCATTCGACCGTGGAAAACACTGACCTGGCTCGACCCCATGGGACGGAGGTGAACGAACCGGAGCTCCGGCTCATCAACACTGAAAGCCTTCCAGCCGCGCATTCGGCACTTATGGCAGTCGATACCATCCCACATCACTTCACGCACGAAGCCACCGATCGCCCGAAAGCACGACGTTCGATAGAATTTTGAGGCTCCAATCGAGGTGTCGTCACCATGCCGTTCAGGCACTAGCCCGCCATTTTCCTCAATGTAGGCTTTCCCGCTACATGTGGCGATGGCAGGATCTGCCTCCATCTTCGTGATCAGCGTCTCGAAATAGCGTGGTGGCAAATCAAGATCGAGGTCCAATTTGCAAAGATAAGGGTAGTCCGCGTTTTTGATGCGATCATACCCGACATAGAAGGCGTCTACGACTCCCGGACCCACAGAACGGCCGCCACGATCTGTTCGCGTGACGACTTCGATCCACGCGTGCCTGCTCGCATACTCCGCCAAAATTTGCGGGGTCGCATCGGTGGAGCCGTCATCCACAATGACCCATTTGGCAGGCGGAATGGATTGAGCAATCACGCTATCCAAAGTGCGCCGCATGAAGTCGGCTTCATCGCGGCAGGGGGAAATCAAGGCATACCGCCTATCCATGTCGATATCCAAACCCACTGAACTTGCCTTCCGTTCGAATTGTCGGCTGCACGATAGCAGCTTTGATGCTCAGCCGCTCCCCAACAGATCTCGGCAGAGTAACGGCCGCAAATGCGAGATCATCGAGACAAGCTGTTCGCCCCTGTAGCGGAAAGTGATCTTCCGGGCTATCGAGGCGTTTAAGGGTCCAGTGCTGGACGGCCTCGCTAAGCCGTTCGAGCGGCAGCACCTCGATCGAGGCCGGCTCCAGAATTTGACCAATAGCCTTCATGCCCGCTTCTTTCGCACACCAGATGGCCGCAGTTGATCGCGTCCGATCGCCGATCGACAGCTTACGAACGAATTCGAGTTCGCGCGCAGTGAGGAACTGACGCCAAGCCTTGGGGTGGATAGCTGAAATGAATTCAACATCGATGCCGATCCCGCGGAGCACCTCGCTTCGTCCGGCGGCAGCAGCAACGTAAGAACATTCATGCTTGCTTGCATGCGTAATGCTGCCCGTAATGCCATCTGGCCACAGGGGGGCTCTATCTGGTCCGGCCGGAAGTTCGATGTCATGGACCCCAAGCTCGGTAAGCGCGACACGTGCATGAGCGCGGCCGGCCAAGAATTCCGAGCGGCGTCTGTTTCCCATTACGATTCCGCATCTCTCCTCGTAATGATGCGAGACAGAGATTGTACCTGAACCGGCGCTGATGGCGATCCAATCCGGCAAGAGCCGGCGCCAAATGCAGTCAATTGGCGGCATGACAATAACTCGGCTCTTCAACGCGCAGATTTGCCGTTCTAGCCGCAGGAAGGCGGCGGTTGGCGGGCCACATCACGCTGTGCGACAGAATGTCCGACGCAAGACACGGAATTCCAGAGTTCGCGCGGCCCTGGAGCAGGCGCTTGACCAAACCAAGGCTGATGCCAATCAGCGCGAAAAGGTCGGTGAGGACCGCGTACGATAATCCATAGGTTGTCGCGAAGAACCGTCGGCGCGATTGAAACCAGTATTCCGGAAGCCGCTTTGGCTTGGCGTTTCGCTCCGTGACTTTGGTACTCTGACCCGCGATGTGCATGACCCGGCTCGCAGGGACATACCAGGTCGCAAACCCAACTTGTCTCGCGCGATAGCAGAAATCGGTCTCCTCAAAATAGAGGAAATAGTTCTCATCAAATCCGCCGATCCGCTCAATCAGCTCCCATCGCACCATCATTGAGGCGCCTGGGACCCAATCAATTGGCTGGACCTCAGGCGTCATCTTCTGAGCGACCACCCAGCGCTTCAGGATTTTGCTGACCAAACCGAACTGCAGTCCGGCCTCAAGCTCGCTCCACGCGGTAGGAAATCGAAACGCAATCGGCCAGTCACTGCCATCGAGGTTCTCGAAGCTACCGCCGGCAATTCCTGCCTGAGGATGCGCTTCCAGAAAATTGACCAGAGCATCGATTGCTCCTTCGCGGACGATCGTGTCCGGATTGAGCAAATGAACGAAACGGGGAGGACCGAGGCGGCTCGCCTCACGAATGGCCAGGTTGTTTCCGTAGGCAAAGCCCCCGTTGAGAGGCGCCACGACGAGCTTCACCCAGCTCGACCATCCATACTTCTCGATCGCGCTCGCAACAATGGACGCGTCTCCGGACGCATTGTCGACCACGACGGCCACGATTTGCAAACGAGACGAGGCGCGTTCCACCTCGATCGATCTCAGACAATCGATCGTCAGGTCCGCCGACTTGTAGGTGACGATTGCGATGGCGACGTCGTGGGCACTCATGCAGCGTCTACCCTGATCTGCTCCACGGAACTTTTCTTCGTCGCAATATTTTTCGCCATAAGTCGGCTGGCTATCGTGTCAGCGAGCAGTTCGGCATGAGGTTCTTGGAGCATGCTAAAGTGCCCGCCGTTGACATCCTCAATCAACAGATCGTTGGCTACATCTCGCCATCCAAGCGTTTCATCCGTGTAGATCTCACGAAACGCCGTATCACCTGCATGGCCATTGCGCGCGCGGACCAGCAGCACTGGGAACGAGGATTGCGTGGCCCTGTATTCGGCCTCAGCGGAGTCGTAGATCTGGCGTACCGTCAAGGCCGGCAGACCGCGCGGCCAGCGACGCCTGCCCGCGAGCACCTTCTGCAAGATGTTAAATCGCGTTTTCACTGACCAACGCTTTCCGCGGGAAACGACTTCCCAAAGCGTCGCATTTACCAGCTTGCGCGCGGCCGCTCCCAAGACTTCTGTGGTGTTGCGGCTATGCTCGCCACGCGCGAACAGCTGCTTAAAGCGGTCGAAACGCTGTCTTGCTATTCGTCCCTGCCGTTTAGCAGCGCCGGGCCTTGCCGCATCAAGGATGATGACGAGTTCCACCTTTTGATGCTGCGCAACCAGCTGAGACGCTATCTCATGGGCAAGAACTCCGCCGGCACACATGCCCCCAATAATAT
>NZ_JADFUE010000073.1:0-28852 GCF_054967145.1 Bradyrhizobium sp. UFLA06-24 | reverse complement strand
ACCTCGAAACCGACAACGTCGGTGTCGTTATTTTCGGCGCCGACCGCGAGATCAAGGAAGGCCAGACCGTCAAGCGCACCCGCGCCATCGTGGACGCGCCGGTCGGCAAGGGCCTGCTCGGCCGCGTCGTTGACGCGCTCGGCAATCCGATCGACGGCAAGGGCCCGATCCAGGCCGAGAAGCGCATGCGCGTCGACGTCAAGGCGCCCGGCATCATTCCGCGCAAGTCGGTGAACGAGCCGATGGCGACCGGCCTCAAGGCGATCGACGCCCTGATCCCGATCGGCCGCGGTCAGCGCGAGCTGATCATCGGCGACCGCCAGACCGGCAAGACCGCGATCGCGCTCGACACCATCCTCAACCAGAAGCCGCTGAACGCGCAGCCGGACGAGAACATCAAGCTGTACTGCGTCTACGTCGCGGTCGGCCAGAAGCGTTCCACCGTCGCCCAGTTCGTGAAGGTGCTGGAAGAGCAGGGCGCGCTCGAATACTCGATCGTCGTCGCCGCCACCGCATCGGATCCGGCGCCGATGCAGTACATCGCGCCCTTCACCGGCTGCACCATGGGCGAGTATTTCCGCGACAACGGCATGCACGCGGTCATCATCTATGACGACCTTTCCAAGCAGGCCGTCGCGTACCGCCAGATGTCGCTGCTGCTGCGCCGCCCGCCGGGCCGCGAAGCCTATCCCGGCGACGTGTTCTACCTGCACTCCCGCCTGCTCGAGCGCGCGGCGAAGCTGAACAAGGACCAGGGCTCGGGCTCGCTGACGGCGCTGCCGGTCATCGAAACCCAGGCCAACGACGTGTCGGCCTACATCCCGACCAACGTCATCTCGATCACCGACGGCCAGATCTTCCTGGAAACCGACCTGTTCTTCCAGGGCATCCGTCCCGCGGTGAACGTCGGTCTGTCGGTGTCGCGCGTGGGTTCGTCGGCGCAGACCAAGGCCACCAAGAAGGTCGCCGGCAAGATCAAGGGCGAACTCGCGCAGTACCGCGAAATGGCGGCGTTCGCGCAGTTCGGCTCCGACCTCGATGCCTCGACCCAGCGCCTGCTCAACCGCGGTTCGCGCCTGACCGAGCTCCTGAAGCAGCCGCAGTTCTCGCCGCTGAAGATGGAAGAGCAGGTCTGCGTGATCTGGGCCGGCACCAACGGCTATCTCGATCCGCTGCCGCTCAACAAGGTTCGCGCCTTCGAGGACGGCCTGCTCTCGCTCTTGCGCGGCAAGCACGTCGACATCCTCAACGCGATCCGCGACAGCCGCGATCTCTCCGACGACACCGCTGCCAAGCTGAAGTCGGTGGTCGAAGGTTTCGCGAAGAGCTTCGCGTAAATCAGGCAGGCCGGATCGTTCCGGCCTGACCGCTTCGCGAGAAGCAGAACAACAAGAAGCGTGCCCGGCGCCCGGCCGGGCATTGCGATAGGGACAGGCTAGCGGTCCGACGTTTCAGTCAGGCCGCCGGGGTGAACGAAGAATGGCGTCACTTAAAGACATGCGCGTCCGCATCGCCTCCACCAAGGCGACGCAAAAGATCACCAAGGCCATGCAGATGGTCGCGGCCTCGAAGCTGCGCCGCGCGCAGACCGCCGCGGAAGCTGCACGTCCCTATGCCGACAAGATGAGCGCGGTGATCTCCAACATCGCCAGCGCCGCCGCGGGTTCGCCCGGTGCGCCGGCGCTGCTGGCCGGCACCGGTCGCGATCAGGTTCACCTGCTGCTGGTCTGCACCGGCGAGCGCGGCCTGTCGGGCGCCTTCAACTCGTCGATCGTGCGCCTCGCCCGCGAGCGCGCTCTGGCCCTGATGAACCAGGGCAAGGAAGTGAAATTCTTCTGCGTCGGCCGCAAGGGCTACGAGCAGCTCCGCCGCCAGTTCGACAAGCAGATCGTCGAGCATCTCGACCTGCGCAGCGTGCGTCAGCTCGGCTTCGTCAACGCCGAGGACATCGCCAAGAAGGTGCTGGCGCGGTTCGACGCCGGTGAGTTCGACGTCTGCACGTTGTTCTATTCGCGCTTCAAGTCCGTGATCGCGCAGATCCCGACCGCCCAGCAGATCATTCCGCTGGTCGTCGAGGAGGGCGCTGCCGTGAGCACGACGTCCTACGAATACGAGCCGGAAGAGGACGAGATCCTCACCCGTCTTCTGCCGCGCAACCTCGCGGTCCAGATTTTCCGCGCGCTGCTCGAGAACAACGCCTCGTTCTACGGCGCGCAGATGAGCGCGATGGACAACGCGACGCGCAACGCCGGTGAAATGATCCGCAAGCAGACGCTGGTCTACAACCGCACGCGTCAGGCGCAGATCACCAAGGAACTGATCGAAATCATCTCGGGTGCCGAGGCCGTCTGACCAAGACGCATCGACACCCATCTTACGCAACATCGCGGTCAAGCTGATCGCGGCTTAGAAGTTCGGATCGAAGGAGACATTCAATGGCAGCCCAGGTCGGTCGCGTCACCCAGGTCATCGGCGCCGTCGTCGACGTGCAGTTCGAAGGCCACCTCCCGGCCATTCTCAACTCGCTCGAGACCAAGAACGGCGGCAACCGCCTGGTGCTCGAAGTCGCCCAGCATCTCGGCGAGTCCACGGTTCGCACCATCGCGATGGACACCACCGAAGGTCTGGTTCGCGGCCAGGAAGTGACCGACACCGGCGCGCCGATCCGCGTTCCCGTCGGCGAGGGCACGCTCGGCCGCATCATCAACGTCATCGGCGAGCCGATCGACGAAGCCGGTCCGGTCAAGACTGAAGGCCTGCGCGCGATCCACCAGGAAGCGCCGACCTACACCGACCAGTCCACCGAGGCTGAAATTCTCGTCACCGGCATCAAGGTCGTCGATCTTCTTGCTCCCTATGCGAAGGGTGGCAAGATCGGCCTGTTCGGCGGCGCCGGCGTCGGCAAGACCGTGCTGATTCAGGAGCTGATCAACAACGTCGCGAAGGCGCACGGTGGTTACTCCGTGTTCGCCGGCGTCGGCGAGCGCACCCGCGAGGGTAACGATCTCTATCACGAGTTCATCGAGTCCAAGGTCAACGCCGATCCGAAGAATCCGGATCCGAGCGTGAAGTCGAAGTGCGCGCTGGTGTTCGGCCAGATGAACGAGCCGCCCGGCGCCCGCGCCCGCGTCGCGCTCACCGGTCTGACCATCGCGGAAGACTTCCGCGACCAGGGCCAGGACGTGCTGTTCTTCGTCGACAACATCTTCCGCTTCACCCAGGCCGGCTCGGAAGTGTCGGCTCTCTTGGGCCGTATTCCTTCGGCGGTGGGTTATCAGCCGACGCTCGCGACCGACATGGGCGCGCTGCAGGAGCGCATCACCACCACTCAGAAGGGCTCGATCACCTCGGTGCAGGCCATCTACGTTCCGGCCGACGACTTGACCGACCCGGCGCCCGCGACCTCGTTCGCCCATCTTGACGCGACCACCACGCTGTCGCGCTCGATCGCCGAAAAAGGCATCTATCCGGCGGTGGACCCGCTCGACTCGACCTCGCGCATGCTCTCCCCGCTGGTCGTCGGCGAGGAGCACTACGCGGTCGCCCGTCAGGTCCAGCAGGTGCTGCAGCGCTACAAGGCGCTGCAGGACATCATCGCCATTCTCGGCATGGACGAGCTTTCGGAAGAGGACAAGCTGACCGTGGCCCGCGCCCGCAAGGTCGAGCGCTTCATGTCGCAGCCGTTCCACGTCGCCGAAATCTTCACGGGCTCGCCCGGCAAGTTCGTCGACCTCGCCGACACCATCAAGGGCTTCAAGGGCCTGGTGGAAGGCAAGTACGACCACCTGCCGGAAGCCGCCTTCTACATGGTCGGCACCATCGAAGAGGCGGTCGAGAAGGGCAAGAAGCTGGCGGCGGAAGCTGCCTAAGGGCGAATGGCGAATAGGGAGTAGCGAATAAACGCGCTGCTCCCGCTCCGTTCGCCACTCACGATTCCCTATTCGCTACGCGCAGGTACACCATGGCCACCTTCCACTTCGATCTCGTCTCTCCGGAAAAGCTCGCCTTCTCGGGCGAAGTCGATCAGGTCGACATTCCCGGTATCGAAGGTGACTTCGGCGTGCTGGCAGGTCATGCGCCGGTCGTGGCGGCGATCCGCCCGGGCATCCTCACCATCACCACCGCCGGGCGCCACGAGAAGATCATCGTGCTCGGCGGCCTCGCCGAAGTCTCCGAAAAGGGCCTGACCGTGCTCGCCGACGTCGCGACCTCGCTGGCCGAGCTCGACCGTGCCCAGTTCGCCGAGACGATCTCGGAGATGGAAGAAAACCTGAAAGAGCACGAGGGTGACGAGCTCGATCATGCGATCGCACGGCTCGACCACTACAAGAGC
This sequence comes from Bradyrhizobium sp. UFLA06-24, assembly GCF_054967145.1. NCBI lineage: Bacteria > Pseudomonadati > Pseudomonadota > Alphaproteobacteria > Hyphomicrobiales > Nitrobacteraceae > Bradyrhizobium > Bradyrhizobium sp. UFLA06-24. The sequence goes on along the minus strand of NZ_JADFUE010000073.1, from coordinate 24,519 downwards.
ATCCAGCAGCAGCTCAATACCACGGCTATGCACTAAGCCCCGGCGCATCGCACCGGGGTCAAAATTTAAAAATCTGAACAAGTTCAGCGCTCGTCACCGGTGTGGCGGGCGCTGAAACTTTGTTGCACCGCGCCCGAGATAGCGGCATTCTGCGCCCGCGGAACTTCCGGGGCGGGTCACAGATGAAACGCAAGATCGCGGCGATCTTCGCAGCCGATATTGCCGGGTACTCGAGGCTGGTCGCGGAGGACGAGGAGGAAACGCTGCGGCGTCTGGCGTCCTATCGCGAGGTCATCGACGATTTCATCGCCAGGGCAAGCGGGCGCATCTTCAACACGGCTGGTGACGCGGTGCTCGCGGAATTCCCAAGCGCGGTCGACGCGGTGCGCTGCGCGATCGACATCCAGGAATCCCTGCGAACGCGCAACATGGCCTATCCGCCGAGCCGGCAGATGTCGTTTCGCATCGGCATCACCATCGGCGACGTGGTCGAGCGCGACGGCGATCTCTTGGGTGACGGCGTCAACATCGCAGCCCGGCTCGAGGGGCTGGCGGAAGTCGGCGGCATCTGCGTCTCCCGTGCCGTGCACGAGCAGGTCGCCAACAAGCTGTCGGTGCAGTTCGCCGACATCGGCGCGCAGGAAGTGAAGAACATCCCGACACCGGTGCACGCCTACATGGTGGCGATGCGGCGCGAGGACGGGACTTATGCGACGCCGCAGGTGAAGAAGGTCGTCAAGGCCGCGCCCGCGCCGCACTGGATGTGGCCGCTGGTGGTCGGCGTCGTCTCCGTGGTCGCGATCGGCGTCGGCGGCTTCCTCTATTTCACCAAGCTCGAGACCGGTCAGGTCAAATCCGTCGAGGCATCGCTGCCTCCGGTTGCCGTGCCGTTACCCAGCCCGACGCCGACAATGGCCGCGAAGGCACCGCTTCCCGTGCCGACGCCGATTTCCGCGCCGACCCAAATGGCTGCGGCGACACCGGCGCCAATCCCGTCGACGCCGGCGGCGTCGAATGGCAAGTTTCCGGTGGACGCGGTGCCGTTCATCGGCGAGCGCCAACGTTCCTTTCTCAGCAACGAATATTCGGCCGCCGGCGACTACAAGGCCTTCGCGCTCAGCATCGGCGGCTTCACCGGCGCCTCCATCAACCAGCCGAACGAGGAGTCCGCGCGCAATGCCGCGCTCGACCAATGCCAGAAGCGCGCAGAGGCCGCGCAATCGCCGCGGCGCTGCGAGCTCTATGCGGTCGGTAACAAGGTGGTCTACAGCCATGGCAGCCCGCCGATGCCGCCGCAGCCCTGGGTGCGACACGACGCCGTGACCGAGCGGCCGTTCGCGGCGAAAGATTTTCCGATGCTGCGCGATCAGGCCAGGACCCGTGTCGAGAACATCTACGCGCCGGCGTCGAAGTCGCGCGCGGTCGCGCTCGGTCCGGGCGGACAGTACTTCATGGTGCTGGGGGCGAGCTCGGTCGAGGAGGCAATGCGGCGCTCGCTGGAGTCCTGCGGCGCGATCGCGGGCTCGGCCTGCATGATCGTGACGGTCGACGACGTCTTCGTCGTGCCGATCCCGACGCTGCTCAGGGCGAACGGCTTCTTCCATGCCGCGACCCATCCCTCGATCGTCGCCGATGCGCGCGACGACGTCGTCCGCAAGTTCGGCGATGGCACGGGCTGGAATGCCGTCGCCGTCGGCACCGCAGGACGTCCGGGCCTTGGCCTCAAGGCCGCCGACGAGCAGACCGCCGTCAACGGCGCGCTGGCCGACTGCGCCAGGCACGACAGCGACTGCCACGTCATCGCGATCGGCCCGTTCACGGTGGGACCGATCAATTAGAGCATTGGCTCGCGCCGAAATTCTCTCATGATTTCAACCCACGCTCTACTGTGCATGGGGTTGTTTTCGATTTTCAGCCGGCGAAGGGCGCAAACTCGCGCGCCACGGCGCGGTAGACGTCGCGGCGGAACGGCACCACGATGTCGGCCACGCGGTCGAGGCGCTCCCAGCGCCACGCGTCGAACTCCGCGGGCTGGCCGTTGCGCGGCGTCAGCGGGTCGATCTCGTCGTCCTTGCCGGTGAAGCGCAGCGCGAACCACTTCTGGCGCTGGCCGCGGAATTTCGCCAGCCGATGCGTCTGCGGTCCGTCATAGGGCGGGAATTCGTAAGTGACCCAGTCGGTCTCGCCAAGGAATTCAGCGTTGACGACGTTGGTCTCCTCCCACAGCTCGCGCATCGCTGCATCGCGCAGATCCTCGCCCTCGTCGACGCCACCCTGCGGCATCTGCCAGTCGAAGCCGGGCAAGATGATCTCGGGGCCGTCGCCCTTGAAGCGGTGGCCGATCAGCACGCGGCCTTCGGCATTGAAGAGGGCGATGCCCACGTTGGGGCGGTAGGGCTTTGCACTGGTCACGCGGGATCTCTCATTGTCGGTCCGGGCGATGCCTTAGCACCAAAGCCGAGCTGACAATTTGTTCTAGCCCTCCGCCAGCCCGGAAAATTCCTTCACCACGCGCTCGTAGACCGGGCGCTTGAAAGGGATGATCAGTGAGGGGAGGTTCTTCATCGGCTCCCATCGCCAGTTGACGAACTCGGCCTTGTGCCCGCCGCCGGGATTGGCGACGTTGATCTCGCTGTCCTTGCCGGTGAAGCGCACCGCGAACCATTTCTGGCGCTGGCCGCGATAGCGGCCCTTCCAGGCGCGTCCCGCCACCGTGCGCGGAATGTCGTAAGTGAGCCAGTCCGGCACCTCGCCGAGCCGCTCGATCGAGCGCACGCTGGTCTCCTCATAGAGTTCGCGCTTGGCCGCCTCCCAGGTGTCTTCGCCGGGATCGACGCCGCCCTGCGGCATCTGCCAGACATGGCTGTCGTCGACATGCTCGATCCCGCCGGCGCGGCGACCGATGAATACCAGGCCGTTCGGGTTGATCAGCATCACGCCGACGCAGGTTCGGTAGGGCAGATCCTCATAACGCGCCATTCCGCCAAACCCTCTCGCGTGCTGCCGGGACGCTAGCGGGCGCTCAAGGCCCGTGGCGTACCAATTCGTTGATTTAGCTGGATTTTGATTTCAGCATCGCTGATGTCAATGGCACCAAAAGGATACCTCGGTCGCTCAATGTCTTGATCCAGGCACTGATGCGCTCGATCGAGACGGGCAGCGCGGAGGCGGTACCGACGGCAACGCCCCGCTCGCGGGCCAGGGATTCCAGCTTGTTCAGGGCACGGTCGATCTCGGCCGGGGTCGGCACGGCGTCGAGCGCGATGTCGCCTTTGCCGAACGGCACGGACAGGCTTGCCGCGGCCATGGACGCGACGCTGCGGGGCGAAGAGCCGTCGTCGAAGAAGCCGAGCCCGCGCTTGGCCGCCTCGCGGATGATCGGCTGCATCGCGGGCTCCGTCGCAATGAAGCGCGCGCCCATGAAGTTGGTGATGCCGGCATAGCCCTGCATCCGGCTCAGGTGCCAGTACAGGCGGTCGGTATTCTGGTCTGATGTGAGCGAGGTCAGCAGCGTCTGCGGACCCGGATCGTTGTCCGGAAAATCATAGGGCTCCATCGGGATCTGCAGGAAGATCTCATGGCGCTGGGCGCGGGCGCGCTCGGCGAGCTTGCCGGGGTCGGCGCCATAGGGCGTGAAGGCCAGTGTCACCGCGCCCGGCAGCTTCATGATCGCATCGGTGGTCTTGGCAGCGCCGACGCCGAGGCCTCCGATCACGATCGCCACGACGGGCATTTTCGCCGCCTTGGCGCGGTCGGCCTCGGCTGCGTAGACGTTGAACGGCTTGAGATCGCCCGAGATCGCGGGGATCATGCCGTAGCGGGATTTTTCCAGCAGCTTGGGATCGATTCCGGCCATGACGGGCGGCGGCGCGGAAGCCGCCTCGCCCTTGTCGGCGGGATCGCCTGCGCCGATCACCACGTCGTGGCGCGCGCCGGTCGAGCCGTCGATCATGGTGACGGTCTTGTGCTCGCCGGAAGCGGCCTCTTTCGGCGCCTCCTTGGCCGCGTGCTTGCTCTCCTGGGCGTGCTCTGCGCCGGCGGCTGCGGCAGCCTTCTCACCCACCGCCTTCGGATCGGGGATCGCGATCCGCGCTATCGGCTCGCCGCCGAGCGGGTCCTTGTTGAAGATGGCAAAGCCCGCAAAGCCGACCAGGAACAGGCCGAGCAGCACCGCCAGCAGTTGCATGACAGTGAACGGCAGCCGCAGCCGCCGTTTCCGGCGCGGCTTGTCCTGTCCGAGCGGGGCGCTCAGATCATCGGCCGTCTCAGTCATGCGCGATCCCGAATCACTGAAGCCGACGATACCACGCCGGGGTCAAGCGGCGGCAGGCCGGGAGAGGCCGGGGAGACCAGGAGTTCCAAGCAAAAAGGGCGGCCCTTGGAGCCGCCCTTTCCGACAGATCGGATGGTTGCGCTTAGTTCGCCGCTTTGGGCTTGTCGGCGGGCACGGCCTTGCTGTCGTTGCCCGGCGTCGGCGCCGCGGAGGCGCTGTTCTTGATGCCGTGGAGCAGATCGTCGGCGAGCTTGAGCGCCTTGTCGTCCTTGGCGTCCGGCGGGACGTAGGACTGCGAGCCGGTCTTCTCGTCGCCGTCGTTCTTGAGATGGCCGCGCAGCGAAGCTTCGCCCTTGGTGTCGGTGCGCGACTTGAGTTCGTCCGGCACGTCCTGCAGCACTTCGATATCGGGCACGATGCCCTTGGCCTGGATCGACTTGCCCGACGGCGTGTAATAGCGCGCGGTGGTCAGACGCAGCGCGCCGTTGCCCGAGCCGAGCGGGATGATGGTCTGCACCGAGCCCTTGCCGAACGAGCGCGTGCCGACGATGGTCGCGCGCTTGTGGTCCTGCAGCGCGCCGGCGACGATTTCCGACGCCGAGGCCGAACCGCCGTTGACCAGCACGATGACCGGCTTGCCCTTGGTGAGGTCGCCCGCATGCGCAGTGCGGCGCTGCGTCTCCTCGGCATTGCGGCCGCGGGTCGAGACGATCTCGCCCTTCTCCAGGAACGCGTCGGACACGGTGACGGCCTCTTCGAGCAGGCCGCCCGGATTGTTGCGGAGGTCGATGATGTAGCCCTTGAGCTTGTCGCCGATCTGGCCCGAGAGGTTCGCGATCTCTTTCTTCAGGCCTTCGGTGGTCTGCTCGTTGAAAGTGGTGATGCGGATGTATGCGATGTCGTCGGCCTCGACGCGCGCGCGCACCGAGCGGACGCGGATGTTGTCGCGCACCAGCGTGACGTCGATCGGATTGTCCTGGCCCTTGCGGACGATCTTCAGCTTGATCTTGGTGTTGACGGGCCCGCGCATCTTCTCGACCGCTTGGTTCAGGGTCAGGCCCTGCACCGCTTCATCGTCGAGATTGGTGATGATGTCGTTGGCCATGATGCCGGCGCGCGAGGCCGGCGTGTCGTCGATCGGCGAGACCACCTTGATCAGGCCGTCTTCCATGGTGACCTCGATGCCGAGGCCGCCGAACTCGCCGCGGGTCTGCACCTGCATGTCGCGGAAGCTCTTGGCATCCATGTAGCTCGAATGCGGATCGAGGCCCGTCAGCATGCCGCTGATCGCGGATTCGATCAGCTTGGTGTCGTCGGGCTTCTCGACATAGTCGGAGCGCACGCGCTCGAAGACGTCCCCGAACAAATTGAGCTGGCGATACGTATCGGCGGTCGCGGCTCGCGCGCTGGAGCCCATGAACACCGCGCGCGGCTGGGTCACGAACAGCGTCAGCGCCGCACCGGTGGCCGCGCTGAGGAGGATAACTGAAGTCTTGCGCATCATCCGCGAACCTTCTCGCCTTCATTTGCGGCCCACCATGGGCCTGGATCGATTGGAGTGCCGTCCTTACGGAACTCGACATACAGCACAGGTTGACTCGCGTTCGTGGCGAGAATGGAGGCGACTTGAGAGGTCGACCCCATGGTCGCGACCGGCTCCCCCGTGAGCACAAACTGACCGATGTTGACCGAAATGCGCTCCATCCCGGCGATCAGGACATGATACCCGCCCCCGGCATTGAGGATCAAGAGTTGTCCATAGCTGCGGAACGGGCCGGCATAGACCACCCAGCCGTCGCAGGGCGTCGTGACCTGGGAGCCGGGCTTGGTGGCCAGCGAAATACCCTTCTGGACCCCGCCGAGCCCATCGGAACCGCCAAAGTCCCTGATCTTGTTACCGTTAACTGGCAAGGGCAGGAGCCCCTTGGCCGAGGCGAACAGGATGGCCGGGCTGGTCCGGGAGCGGTCCTTGAACACGGCCGGGCCGGGCTTGGCGCTGGCGGATGCTGCGGCCGCCTTTGCCTCGGCCTGCTTGGCGGCCTCGGCCGCCTTCTCAGCTGCCTTGGCCGCGCTTTGCAGATCCTGCTCCATCTTGGCGATCAGCCCCTGGAGATCGCCGACCTGCTTTGACAGCGTGATGGCGCGTGAATTCTCGGCGTCGAGATCCTTCTCGCGCGAGGCCTGCTGACGCTGGCGCTCGTCGACCAGGGCCGTGAGGCGGGCCTGGTCGTTGCGGATCTTGTCGCGGTCGGAGGCGAGCTGGTCGCGTTCGCTCGCGATGCTCTTGCGCAAGGCCACGAGATCGCCGAGCTCGCTTGCGATCTTTTCGGCGCGGCCGCGCAATTCCGGCACCACCGCGCCGAGCAGCATCGCGGTGCGCAGCGATTGCAGCGCATCTTCCGGCCGCACCAGCAGCGCCGGCGGCGTGCGCCGGCCAGCGCGTTGCAGCGCCGCCAGCACCTCGACGATGTCGGCACGGCGCGAATCGAGCGAGGCGCGGGCCTCCTGCTCGCGGCCGTTCAGCGTCCTCAGCCGCGCTTCGGCCTCGTCGATCTTGGTCTCGACGGTGCGGACGTTGGCGGCGGTGTCGATCAATTGCTGATTGAGCTGGGTGCGGTCCTGGCCGAGCGCGGTGATCTCGGCCTTGAGCTTGGCCTGCGCCTCCTCCGCGCTCTTCTGCCGGGCACGCGCGGCCTCCAGCTCCTGCTCGCGCTGCTTGATGGCATCTGGCGAAACGGCTGCGGCCTGTGGCGCCGGCGCCGCCGTCGGAGCTTGTGCGAGGCTGTCGTCGGCGAAAAGGCTTGCGCCGGCGCAGCTTGCAATCAGCAGCAAATTGAGAATCGGCGCGCGCATCTTGTCGGCAAGGTGCTCGTTCTGGCGCGAATCACGCGCGATGATAGGGATGGCCTGCCAGGATGGTGGCAGCCCGATACAACTGTTCCAGAAGCATGACGCGGACCATTTGATGCGGCCAGGTCGCAGAGCCGAACGCGATCGCGAGTTTGGCCTTACGGCGTAATTCGGGCGAAAGTCCGTCCGCCCCTCCGATCACGAAGATAGTATGACCCGCGCCCTCGTCCCGCCAGCGCCCGAGATGCCGTGCGAATACGGTGGACTCGAGATTCTGGCCGCGCTCGTCCATCGCCACCAGGATCGATTTGTCCGGAATATGCGCCGAGATGGCCGCGGCCTCTTCGGCCATCCGTGTCGCGGTATCGCGCGCACGGCTCTCCGGGATTTCCTGGATGGTCAGCTCGCGGAATCCGAGCTTGCGGCCGGCCTCGTCGAACCGCTCGAAATAGCGGTCGGCGAGCTCCCGTTCGGGGCCCTGCTTCAGCCGGCCCACCGCAATGACAGCAACACGCATAGCGTCTCTTGGATCGCGCGCACCATGCGCGCGCACGACGCTAGCATGCGCGTCGGCCGATTCGAAATCGGCCAGGTGGGTCTACCGAGCCGTCCTAGATCGCCTTCGCCGCCCCTGGGCCCTGGGTGTACAATCTTTCCAGATTGTAGAACTCGCGGACCTCGGGTCGGAAAACGTGCACGATCACGTCGCCGGAATCGATCAGCACCCAGTCGCAATTGGGCAAGCCCTCGACGTGGATGTTCTTGATGCCGTTTTCCTTGAGGCTCTTCGTCACGTTCTCCGCGATCGCGCCGACGTGCCGGTTCACCCGGCCCGTGGTGACGATCATGTAGTCGGAGTACGCCGATTTGCCGCGAAGGTCGATTGTGACCGTCTCTTCCGCCTTCATGTCCTCGAGGCGGGAGAGGATCAGGCTCAGCGTCTTGTCGGCGTCGGGTTGCGCCTTCAAGGCCGCAGCTTGGGTCGATGTTTTACGCGTAGGCTTCGCAACCTTGGGTAAAACAGACTTCGATGAAGCCGTCTTGGACAATACAGATGTGGTCAGGGACCATTCCTTTCACTGTATCGCGAACGCCGAATCCGGCGCTCACTGGTTACACTACATCATGTGGGGTTAAGGGTTTCAATATGCCAGAGAGCCCCACATCCGCACTCTCCGCCTCACATCGTACCTTTCCAGCTCCCGTCCGGGTTCCGCAGGCCCGTTGAGGACAGGTTGAGCTTCAATCCGGTCAGGAACACCCAGGCTGGCGCCGGCCGGTCCGCAAGCAGGGCCGCCTTGTTCTCCGGCAGGCGGTAGCGCGCCAGCGCTGTGGCGGCCGGCGAGGCGAGGGCACGAAAGCTTTGCGGCGGGCGATCGATGACTGCCATCGGGACCTGCGCGGCGATGCGCCGCCAGTCCTGCCAACGATGGAATTGAGCGAGGTTGTCGGCGCCCATGATCCAGACAAAGCGCAGGCCCGGGAAGCGGCGGCGCAAGGTGTTGATCGTGTCGATAGTATAGCGGGTGCGAATGACGGATTCGAGACAGCTCACCTCGATCCTGGGGTCGTCAGCGACGTCGCGCGCGGCCTGCATGCGCTCGCCGAGCTCGTGAAGGTTGCCGTTCTCCTTGAGGGGATTGCCCGGAGTCACCAGCCACCAGACGCGGTCGAGCTGCAATCGTTTGAGCGCGAACCGGCTGATCGCGCGATGGGCCTGATGCGGCGGGTTGAACGAGCCGCCGAGCAGGCCGATGCGCATGCCCGGTGTGTGGGGCGGGACCGCTTGCGCCACGAAGCGCGGCACGACGAAATTGTTGCTCAATGCCCCGCGCCCTGCAACGTTGCTTACGGTCGCGTCTGACCGGTGCCGTGAACGCGATATTTGAAGCTCGTCAACTGCTCGGCGCCGACGGGGCCGCGGGCATGGAAGCGGCCGGTGGCGATGCCGATCTCGGCGCCGAAACCGAACTCCCCGCCATCGGCGAACTGCGTCGAGGCGTTGTGCAGCACGATCGCGGAATCGACCTCGCTGAGGAATTTATTCGCAGCCGCTTCATCCGTGCTCACGATCGCGTCGGTGTGATGCGAGCCGTGGTCCTGGATATGCGCGATCGCGCCGTCGACGCCGTCGACCACCTTCGCGGCGATGATCGCGTCGAGATATTCGGTGTCCCAATCGTCTTCGCTGGCAGGTTTGACGCGCGCATCCGTCCCTTGCACGGTGTCGTCGCCGCGCACTTCGCAACCGGCTTCGAGCAGCATTTCGACCAGCGGCTTCAGCGTCTTGCCGACAGCGGCGCGATCAACCAGCAGCGTTTCGGCCGCACCGCAGACGCCGGTGCGGCGCATCTTCGCGTTGAGCACGATCGACTTCGCCATGGCGAGATCGGCACTTGCATCGACATAGACGTGATTGACGCCTTCGAGATGTGCGAACACAGGCACGCGCGCTTCCTGCTCGACGCGCGCGACCAGGCTCTTGCCGCCGCGCGGCACGATCACGTCGATCGAGCCGTTCAACCCTGACAGCATCATGCCGACCGCCGCCCGGTCGCGCGTCGGCACCAGCGTGATGGCGGCTTCAGGCAGGCCGGCTTCGCGCAGGCCCTGCACCAGGCATTCATGGATGGCGCGGCACGAGCGAAAGCTGTCCGAGCCGCCGCGCAGGATCACGGCATTGCCGGACTTGAGACAGAGCACGCCGGCATCCGCGGCGACATTGGGCCGGCTCTCGAAGATCACGCCGACGACGCCGAGCGGCACGCGCACGCGCTCGATGGTCATGCCGTTCGGCCGCTGCCAGCTCTCGGTGACGATGCCGACGGGATCGGCGATGCCGCGCACGATGGCGATGCCTTCGGCCATGCCTTCGACCCGCGCGGGCGTCAGCGTCAGGCGGTCGAGGAAAGCGGAAGTCGCATTGCCGGAGGCGCGGGCCTCCGCGACGTCCTCGGCATTGGCGGCCAGGATCGCGGCTGCATTGCTGCGGATCGCCCGCTCCATGGCATCCAGCGCCCGGTTCTTCTGCTCCGGGGGCGCCAGCGCCAGCACGCGCGCGGCGGCGCGGGCACGGGTTCCGAGATCGGACATCAGCGCCTGAAGATCGGCATTGCCGTCGACGGCTTTGAGGGGGGCGGCCATGGGGTCAAACCTTCTGCTAAGGCGGTGTCCTAGCACGGAAATCCCGCGTCTGCGAAGGGCGGGAAAGGTATGGCAGGGCTTCGGAAGTCCGGAGATCGGCCACTGGCCCACCTCCGGCGTCAAGGCCGGGCTGGACCCGGCCTCCCTTGGCTTGGACAAGCGCGGGCCTGACGAAAAGCCTTACCCGCCCACCACCAGATCGTCGCGATGAATCATCTCCGACCGGCCGCTGATGCCGAGGATCGTCATCACGTCGGGTGAGGAGCGGCCCTTGATCCGTTCGGCGACCTCGGCGTCATAGGCGATCAGGCCGCGGCCGACTTCGCTGGTGTCGGGGCCGCGCACGATGACGGCGTCGCCGCGGGTGAATTGGCCTTCGACCTTGATGACGCCGGCGGGCAGCAGGCTGGCGCCGGCGCGCAGCGCCCTCACCGCGCCGGCGTCGATGGTCAGCGTGCCCTTCGGCTCCAGCGTGCCCGCGATCCAGCGCTTTCGCGAGGTGATGGGATTGGCTGGAGTCAGGAACCAGGTGCAGCGGCCGCCATCAGCGATCGCCTGCAGTGGATGCTCGATCTTGCCCGATGCAATCAGCATATGCGTGCCGCCGGTCGTGGCGATCTTGGCCGCCTCGACCTTGGTGCGCATGCCGCCGCGTGACAGCTCGGACTCGGCGTCTCCCGCCACAGCCTCGATCTCGGAGGAGATGCTCTCGACCACCGGAATGAGCTTTGCGTTCGGATTGTTCTTCGGCGGCGCGTCGTAGAGCCCGTCGATGTCGGAGAGCAGCACCAGCAGATCGGCGCTCGCCATGGTGGCGACGCGCGCGGCGAGGCGGTCATTGTCGCCGTAGCGGATCTCGGTGGTGGCGACCGTGTCGTTCTCGTTGATCACGGGGATCGCGCGCCATTCCAGCAGCTTGCCGATGGTCGAGCGGGCGTTGAGGTAGCGGCGGCGCTCCTCGGTGTCCTGCAGCGTCACGAGGATTTGCCCGGCGCCGATATCGTGCGCCCCGAGTACCTCCGACCAGATTCGCGCCAGCGCGATCTGGCCGACGGCGGCGGCGGCCTGGCTCTCCTCCAGCTTCAGCGGACCGCGCGGCAGCTTGAGCCGGCTGCGGCCGAGCGCGATCGAGCCTGACGACACCACGAGGATGTCGCGGCCCTCCTTGTGCAGCCTGGCCATGTCGTCGGCGAGTGCGGCCAGCCAAGAGGCGCGAACCTCGCCTTTGTCGGAATCGACCAGTAGCGCGGAGCCGACCTTGACGACGATGCGGCGGAATTGACTGAGTTCGGGGCTGGCCATGTGCGGATGTGTCGGCGCTACGGGACGAATTGCTCTGCGTTGAAACGGCGGAGCGGAGGGCGGCGCCGGTCAGGCTTGCCTTTTGCAGCAGGACGATGGCTGGCGCAAGGCAGCGGGATGGTAAACGCCGAAGGTCGGCCTTGTCTTGCCGGCTGGCCCGGTTCTAATGCCGTCAACCAAGAGCAGGCCGGATGAGGAAACCAATGGATCGCCGCAAATTCATGGCCGGATGTCTCGGTCTGCCACTGCTGGCGCAAGCCGGCGAGGTGCAGGCGCAGGCCGCTTTGAGCAAGATCATCTTCCCGTTCGCGGCCGGCGCCGGTGGCGACACGCTGTGCCGGCTGATCGCGCAGGAGATGGCCCCAGTGCTGCACCGGACCATCGTGGTCGAGAACCGCACCGGCGGTGACGGCCTGATCGGCATCAAGGCGGTGAAAGGCGCAAGCCCCGACGGCAGCATGGTGCTAGTGACGACGGGGCCCACCATGTACCTGCTGCCGATGGTCGAGACGACGCCGAGCTTTGATACCGCGAAGGATTTCATGCCGGTCTCGCTGCTGGCGCGGTTCGAGTTCGCGCTCGTGGTTGGTCCCGCCATGGACGTCGCCGACTTCAAGGGATTCGTCGCCTGGCTGAAGGCGCATCCGGACCAAACCTCTTTCGGCGTGCCGAGCAACGGTACCATTCCGCACTTCGCCGGCTCGAAACTGGAGAAGGATCTCGGCATTCCCCTGACGCGCGTGCCCTATCGCGGCAGTGCGCCGATCCTCAACGATCTCATCGGCGGCCACATCTCGTTCGGCATCGTGACATTGGCCGATGCGCTGCCGCAGCATCGCGCTAAGAGCGTGAAGATCATCGGGGTCTCGAACGCGGAGCGTTCGCCCTTCGCGCCCGACGTTCCGACCCTGAAGGAGGATGGCATCGATCTCGTTGCGGATGCTTGGTACGGCATGTGGCTTCCCGCCGGCAGCCCGCCGGAGTTTGCGAACAAGCTCGGCGCCGCCGCAAGTGCGGCCCTGGCGAAGCCCGAGGTGAAGGAGAAGCTCACGGCGATCGGGCTGATCCCGGTTGGCAGCAGCGCGGAGGGGTTATCGAAGGAGCTCGCCGCGAATACGGCGTTCTGGCAGCCGATCGTGAAGGCGACGGGGTACAGGATCGAGAATTAGTCTCTCCTCCCGTCATTGCGAGCGCAGCGAAGCAATCCAGAATCCCTCCGCAGATACAGTCCTGGATTGCTTCGCTGCGCTCGCAATGACGGCGTGGATGGATGTTCGGTTGTGTCCGGCGATGCAGACTCGTGGAGAGCTGCTCACATCTTCGCGCGCTGCGCGATCTCTTCCTTGATCGCAGCAAGTTCTTGCTCATCCCAGATGCCGATCAAGATCCCGCCCTTCACCTGGAGCTGGTTGTCGGCGTAGTTCGCGATCTTCTCGCGCGGCGTGGTGATGTGGTCGTTCGGATGCAGCGCCCAGTCGAACAGCTCGGCCTGCAGCCGGGCGATAATGCCGGCGCATTCCGGGTCATCGCCGCGGTCGACATATTCAAGCGGATCGGTTTCGAGGTCGTACAGCATCGGGCGGAAGCCTGACGCATGAATATATTTCCAGCGGCCGTCGAACACCATGAACAGGCGGCAGCGCTCGATCGGCTGGTTCAGCTTCAGCCTGACATCCTGCATCGCGTAGTCATATTCGGAGAATGCCACCCTGCGCCAATCACCCGGCGTCGGCCCACGCAGCAGCGGCAGCAATGAACGCCCTTCGAGGATATGGCCAGGCACCTTGCCGCCGAAATAGTCGACGAAGGTCGGCGCGAGATCGATGCCTTCCACCAGCGCATCGCTCTGTGTGCCGCGCGTGGCATCGGCTTCTTTCGACGGATCGATGATGATGAGCGGGATTTTTGCGGACTGCTCGTGGAACAGATCCTTCTCGCCCATCCAGTGATCGCCGAGATAATCGCCGTGATCGGAGGTGAACACGATCATGGTGGTTTCCAGCAGACCATGTTCCTCCAGAAACTTCATCAGCACGCCCATCTGGTCGTCGATCTGGGTGATCAGGCCCATATAGGTCGGGATCACTTTCTCCCGCGCCTCGTCGCGCGCCATGTTGCGAGAGTAGCGCATGTCCATGTAGGCGCCGAACACCGGATGCGGGTTCTGGCGCTCGCGCATCGAGCGGATCGCCGGAATCATGTCTTCGGTCGAGTACATGCTGGCGTAGGGTTCTGGCGCAATATAGGGCCAGTGCGGCTTGATGTAGGATAGATGAAGGCACCACGGCCTGCCGTCGGTCTCGGCCTCGCTGATGAAGTCCATCGCGCGCCGCGTCATGTAAGGCGTCTCGGAATGCTCGTCCGGCACGCGCGCGGCCTTGTCGGCGTGCACCAGCAGCCAGCCGTTCTGCAAGCTGCCGTCGTCCGCCGCGCCTGAATTGGCCCAATGCTCCCAGGGGTTGCTGGCTTCAAAGCCTTGGCTGCGCAGATATTCGTCGTATTTGGGACGTGGCCGGCCCGAGGGATGCAGGCCATCGTCGCGCTCATAGGGTTCGAACCCGCATTCGGCGACGTGCACGCCGATGACGGATTCCGGCGGGATGCCGAGCGCCTTCATGCCTTCGAGATCAGGCGCCATGTGGGTCTTGCCGACCAGCACGTTGCGCACGCCGATCCTGTTGAGGTGATCGCCGAGCGTGGGCTCGCCGACACGCAGCGGCCAGCCGTTCCAGTGCGAGCCGTGCGAGCGCATGTAGCGGCCGGTATAGAACGACATCCGCGACGGTCCGCAGATCGGCGACTGCACATAGGCCTTGGTGAAGAGCACGCCGCGCCTCGCCATGGCGTCGATGTTCGGCGTCTTCAGCGTGGGATGGCCGGTGCAGCCGAGATAATCATAGCGAAGCTGGTCGCACATGATCCAGAGAACGTTCTTCGCCCGCGCCATGCTTATCGCTCCAACACTGCGTTTGCCGGATATTGCGCTATTGATGGCGCGAAGAAAACCTCTCCCAAGGGGAGAGGTCGGCATAGGCCGCCTTAAGCCGACCACGGCTCCGCTTCGGCGGCGCTCTTGGCCTTGGCTGACACCGGAGCCTCGCCGATCACCTCGACCAGCGCACGCAACGCTTCCTTGACGCCCTGACCGGTGGCGGCGGACAGCAGCAGAGGCGTCTTCTTGGCGGCGCGCTTCAGCCGGTCCTTCTGCTTCTTCAGCTCGTCCGGCTCGACCGCGTCGATCTTGTTCAGCGCGACGATCTCGATCTTGTCGGTGAGCTGGCCGCCGTAGGCATCGAGCTCCTTGCGGACCGTCTTGTAGGCCTTGCCGGCATGCTCGCTAGTTGCGTCGATCAGATGCAGCAGCACGCGGCAGCGCTCGACATGGCCGAGGAAGCGGTCGCCGAGACCAGTGCCTTCATGCGCACCCTCGATCAGGCCGGGAATGTCGGCGAGAACGAATTCGCGGCCGTCGGCGTTCACGACGCCGAGCTGCGGATGCAGCGTGGTGAAGGGATAGTCGGCGATCTTCGGCCGCGCCGCGCTGACCTTGGAGAGGAAGGTCGACTTGCCGGCATTGGGCATGCCGACGAGGCCGGCGTCCGCAATCAGCTTCAGCCGTAGCCAGATCCAGCGCTCTTCGCCGGGCTGGCCGGGATTGGCGTTGCGCGGCGCGCGGTTGGTCGAGGATTTGAAATGCGCGTTGCCGAAGCCGCCGTTTCCACCCTCGGCCAGCACGAATTTTTCGCCGACCTTGGTGAAGTCGTGGATCAGCGTCTCGCGGTCCTCGTCGAAGATCTGCGTGCCCACGGGGACCTTCAGCACGATGTTCTTGCCGTTGGCGCCATGGCGGTCGGAGCCCATGCCGTTCTCGCCCTTCTGGGCCTTGAAGTGCTGCTGGTAGCGGTAGTCGATCAGCGTGTTGAGGCCGTCGGCGACCTCGATGATGACATTGCCGCCGCGGCCGCCATTGCCGCCGGAGGGACCGCCGAACTCAATGAACTTCTCGCGGCGGAACGCCACGCAGCCGTTTCCGCCGTCACCGGAGCGGATATAGACCTTTGCTTCGTCGAGGAATTTCATGGGCCATAGGTAGGCCAGCCGGCTCCCTCCGGCAACCCGGAAGACCCCGCAAATCGGCCGAAATTCCGCGAATTCGGCCCTGTGCTTAATCAGTCGCATGGATGCCGCGTCGGCGGGATGTGATATAGCCGAGCCGGAGCAGGGGGCGCGGATGCGGCGGCGGCAGTTCATCGGGGGCGCGATTTCGGTTGCGATGCTGTCGCGTGCTCGCGCGCAGCCGACCATGCCGGTGATGGGGTTTCTGCACGCCGGCTCTGCCGAGGAGAACGTCAAGCGGCTCGCGGCATTCCGAAAGGGGCTGGCCTCGGGTGGCATTGTCGAGGGCAAGAACGTGTCCGTCGAATACCGCTGGGCCGCGGGGCGGAACCAGGAGCTCGCCTCCCTCGCAGCCGATCTGGTCCGGCGCAACGTCTCACTCATCGCTACGCCCGGCAGCACGGCCGCTGCCGTGGCGGCGCGGGAGGCCACGTCGACGATCCCGATCGTATTCTCCTCCGGGACCGATCCGGTCGCGCTCGGCCTCGTCGACAGCCTCAACCGTCCCGGCGGCAACGCCACCGGCATCACCTCGCTCAACGCCGAATTGTCAGCCAAACGGCTCGGCATTTTCCGCGAGCTCGTGCCTGGCGTATCGCGCTATTTTACCCTGGTGAAGCCGAGCTCGGCCCTGGCGGCGCCCTTCGTTGCCGACATGCAGCGCGCCGCGTCGCCGCTTGGTATTCGCATCGAGGTGCTCAATGCCGATACGGAGGGTGAGATCGACGCCGCGCTCGCGCAGCTTCCGTCGGCGCCCGGTGCAGGCTTGGTGTTCGGGCCGGAAGGCTTCTTCTACATTCATCGCGCCCGCATTGCAGAGCTGGCGCTGCGCCATCGCCTGCCGACCATCTTCGATGTCCGTGACTATGTCGAGGCCGGAGGCCTCGCAAGCTATGGCTCGGATTATTTCAACGTCATGGAGCTCGCTGGCGAATACGCGGCGCGCGTGCTCAAGGGCGCCCGTCCGGCCGAACTGCCGGTGCAGCAGGCAACCAAGTTCGAGCTTGTCCTCAATCGCAAGACCGCGAAGATTCTTGGCCTGGCGATCGGACCGACGTTGCTCGCGACCGCCGATGACGTGATCGAATAGGTTTATGCCGGCCGCCGCCGGATCAGGAATTTCTGCAGGCCCTCCAGCACCAGCTCCTTGCGCTGATTGAACACCGTGCTGCGAAGCGTCACCGCGCCGGTCGTGCGTCCCGGCACCAACTCGATGACCTCCAGCGCGGGATAGATGGTGTCGTCGGCGTAAACAGGCTTGAGGAACCGGCTCGACTGCTCGAGGAAGCCGACCAGCGACTCCTCGACCATGAACGGAAACAGACCCGCGCCGGGCGCGGTGTGGATCAAGGTCTGAAAGCCGTGCGCGAGCAGATGCGGCATGCCGCGGCTGCGGCAATATTCCACGTCGTAATGCACCGGATGGGTGTCGCCGCTCGCGGTCTGGAAGGCCGCGAACACCGCCGAGGTCTGGGTCCGGCTCGGCAGCACGAAGCGTTCGCCGACCACGAAATCCTCAAACCAGCGTTGCGCCGGGATCATGCGATGCCGGGCCGGATCGAAATCGGTCATGACGATGCTCTCTGCTCGCGGGGCGCCTATCGCTACCGCGCCGCGAAGACTGCGACAATCCGTTCAATTCGGCTTGCGCGGGCTTGTCGTGCTGGCCCACGTCATTAAAACGACCGCAAGCGGCACTATCGGCCGAGTCCCGACGCTCTCTCCGTTCGTCATTGCGAGCGCAGCGAAGCAATCCAGACTGCCGCCACGGAAAGTCTCTGGATTGCTTCGCTTCGCTCGCAATGACGGCCCTTCGCAGTCCGTGCAATGCCCCTCTTCAAGAAACTCTCCGCCTATGACGACCGCTCCGCGCGCCTCGCCGGCATCGGCCTCATGGTGCTGTCGATCTTCATGTTCTCGTTCGGCGATGCCACGGGCAAGTTCCTGGTCGGGACGTATTCGGTGGGGCAGCTTTTGTTCCTGCGCGCCTGCGCGGCGCTGCTCTTGCTGGCGCCGCTGATCTGGCGGCAGCGTCACCAGTTCCTGCAGCTGGAGCGGCCGCGTTTGCAGCTGGTTCGCGTCGTGCTGTCGACGCTGGAAGTCGCCGCCTTCTTCCTGGCGACGGTCTATCTGCCGCTCGCCGATGTCATCACCTATTATCTCGCAGGTCCCATTTTCGTCACCGCGATGTCGGCGATCTTTTTGGGCGAGAAGGTCGGCTGGCGGCGCTGGACCGCGATCCTGATCGGCTTCTGCGGCGTGCTGATCGCGCTGCGGCCCTCGGCGCAGACGGTGAGCCTGCCGGCACTCATCGCGCTCGGCGGCAGTCTGTCCTTCGCGACCCTGATGCTGATCACGCGCAGCCTGCGCAAGACGCCCGACATCGTGATGGCGTCCTCGCAATTCATCGGCACGTTCTCGCTCGGCGCAGTGCTGTCCGCCTTCCACTGGGTGCCGCCGACGCCAGGCAGCCTGGTGTTCTTCGCGATGGCGGGGCTGATTTCCGTGACCGCGCTGTTCTGCGTCAACCGCTCGCTGAAGCTCGCGCCGGCGAGCGTGGTGGTGCCCTACCAATATTCGATGATCGTCTGGGCCGTGATCTTCGGCTTCGTCGTGTTCGGCGACGTGCCGTCGATGGCCACCATCGTCGGCGCCGCGATCATCATCGGCGCCGGGTTCTATATTTACCTGCGGGAGCGCGATCTCGGGCGTGCGAGCGAAGAGGTGACGCCGCCGGTGTGAGCACGGCGTCGTCCGCGCCCCTACCTCACCCGCCGTGCGCTGCTCCAGCTCTTCAGCGACGACCAGACCCCGCGCGAGAGGCGGAAGCAGTCGACAGGCGTCGAGGAGCCCAGCGCCAGGAAGCGGTGCAGCTGGACGCCGCTCCACTGGAAGCCGCACTTCTCCAGCACGTTGCGCGAGGCCGGGTTGGTGACGCGCGCGCCGGCATAGAGATGGTCGTCGTCGAACTCCTCGAAGAAGAAGTCGATCGCGCCGCGCGCCGCCTCGGTGGCGAAGCCCTGGCCCCAATGCTCGACGCCGAGCCAGTAGCCGAGCTCGGCATTGTCGGGCGTGGAGCAGTCGATGCCGACATGCCGATCGGCCCGCTGTCGTGCTCGATCAGGAACACGGTCTCGGCTCCGAGCGCGGACGTGGCGCGGATGAATTCGACCGCGTCGTCCTGCGAATAGGGATGCGGCAGGCGTCGCGTGTTCTCGGCGACGCGGCGGTCATTGGCGAGCCGGGCGATGGTCCTGACGTCGGCCAGCGTCGGCCGCCGCAACGTCAGCCGTTCGGTGGCGACGACGCTGGGTCTCGCCTCGGCTAAGGTCACGCCTAGAAAGTCCTGCAACATGTCCGGCTCCGTCAAGCTCACCAAGTCATTGGTCAAACGAAAGGGGAGGCCGGTTTCCCTGCCTCCCCTGGAGCCTTCGATCTTTTGATCTCTGGGACTCCGCCGGTTCGGTCAAGGACCCGGCGGACTCCAAATTAGATCCACCGTCTATTCAGCTGCCTCTGCGAGCGGGAGTACCGCGACAAAGGTGCGGCCATTGGCTTTGGCCTGGAATTCAACACGACCCTCGATCTTGGCGAACAGGGTGTGGTCGGTGCCCATGCCGACATTGAGGCCGGGATGCCAGGTGGTGCCGCGCTGGCGCGCAATGATGTTGCCGGGAATCACGCGCTCCCCGCCGAACACCTTGATGCCCAGACGCTTACCCTTGGAATCGCGACCGTTGCGCGATGAACCGCCTGCTTTTTTGTGAGCCATGGCTCGTCTCCGAAATCCTGCGTAGTTCTAGGTCAATTCCTTGACGGAATCATTTCAAAACGTCGCACGCCTCAATTCGTGAACTGGCGTGATCGGTCTCAGCTTACTCGGCGGCTTCTTTCGCGACCTTTTCCTTCTTCGGACGCGGGCCCTTGGTGGGCTTGGCGCCGTCGGTCAGGATCTCGCTGACGCGCAGCACCGTGATCTCGTCGCGGTAGCCGCGCTTGCGGCGCGAATTCTTGCGGCGGCGCTTCTTGAACGCGATGACCTTCGGGCCGCGCTTGTGGTCGAGCACCTCGACCGCAACGGAGGCGCCGGCCACCGTCGGAACGCCCAGCACCGGCGTGTCGCCGCCGACCACCAGAACTTCATTCAACTGCACGATCGAGCCGACTTCGCCTTCGATCTTGCCAACTTCGAGAACATCATCCGGCACGACGCGGTATTGCTTGCCGCCGGTTTTGATGACTGCGAACATCGTTTTTTCTCCGTGTTCAATCCCGGCCTCATGACATCGGTCACGGGCCGGCTTTTTGATCAGTCGTTACGGGTTACTGCGAGTTTTGTGCGGGTGGGAGTTATCCCTTTGTAAACCCACGCAAAAACAAGCGGCGCGAGAAACGCCCCGCGCCGGTTGTGCGGACTTATAGCCGCAGGCGGCGAAGAGTCAAGGAAAACTGCCGAAAAGCGCCCGGATTTGAAGGATTTGGGCGATTTCCGCGCCCCGTCACGGAATCTCGCCTGCCCCAGCAACCAATGGGTTCCCCGGCTGTTGTCCTTGGCGATTAAGCATTCGGGGCAAGGGTTTCCATGGCAACGGACGAACTGGTCAAGACAACGGGCATCGCCCAGCACGGGGCAAGCCGCCTGCCCTCGGTCGACGTCGACAGCTTCAACATCGAGATCAAGGACGACGAGGGCTTTCTCGGCGACCGCGCCAGCAAGGGCGCGTTTCGCGAGATCCTCGAGGAATGGCGCAAACCCCTGCGCAAGAGCGGGGACGACCCGTTCGGCGACGAGCCCTCGGACAAGATCAGCAAGAAGGCTCTTGACGCTGTTCTGAGCGGCGACGATGCGGAGGCCGCGGCCGTCGTGCACAGCGCGATCGAGGAATTCGCGCAGGAGCTCGCCTACGTGACGCGGCGGTTCCTCAAGACCAAGGCCTGGGCCAAGACCGAATGCATCGTGGTCGGCGGCGGCTTTCGCGCCTCCAGGCTCGGCGAGATCGCGATCGCCAGGGCCGAGATCATCCTGAAGGCGGAAGGCTTCAAGGTCGAGATGGTGCCGATCCGCTTCGACCCCGACGATGCCGGCCTGATCGGCGCCCTGCACCTCGCTCCGTCATGGATATTCGAGGCCTATGACAGCATCCTCGCGGTCGACATCGGCGGCACCAACATCCGCTGCGGCATCGTCGAGACGCGCTGGAAGAAGGCGCCCGATCTCTCCAAGGCGTCCGTCTTCAAATCCGATCTGTGGCGCCACGCCGACGACGAGCCGAGCCGCGAGGCCGCGGTGAAGCGGCTGGTGAAGATGCTTCAGGGCCTGATCGAGGACGCCGAAGCCGAGGGCTTCAAGCTCGCGCCCTTCATCGGCATCGCCTGTCCCGGCGTGATCAACGCGGACGGCTCGATCGAGAAGGGCGCGCAGAACCTGCCGGGCAATTGGGAGAGCAGCAAGTTCAACCTGCCGGCGAGCCTCGTCGAGGCGATCCCTGAGATCGGCGGGCACGACACCGCGATCCTGATGCACAATGACGGCGTGGTTCAGGGCCTCTCCGAGGTGCCGTTCATGCAGGACATCGACCGCTGGGGCGTGCTCACCATCGGCACCGGCCTCGGCAATGCGCGCTTCACCAACCGCCACCGGGAGAACGGCAACGGCAAGGACCGGGATTCTGCGGAGGCTAAGAAAAAGTCCAAGGAAAACAACAAGGACGCGGCCAAAGGCGACAAGGAGTAACCTTGATCGGTTAGGTTAAGGACCGCTTTGCGTTGCGGCGCCCCGGCTGCACGCTACGGTGGAACCGTCGCCTCACGCCGGCCGGCGAAGCCGCCCTTCCTGGCCAGCATTTCAATGAGCGGCACGGGACCGCCAGTGTTTACCGCGTCTGGCGGTCCCACCCCGGTTTCTTCCTTCGCCTCTCCCGCGTGCCGGAGAGCATAGGCCGCCTTGGGCGGCCGTAGTCGAAGCGAAGCTTCGACTACGGCGCCCCGGGCGATGCGAAGCATCGTCCGCGCGGGCCGGGTGAGGGCTCTTTCGTCTGGGGGATTGTCTCGTCAGCCCCCTCGACGCGGGAAGCTTGTCGCACCCCGACATCGGTGCGTTCCCTCCCCCCTTGTGGGGGAGGGTTAGGGAGAGGGGTAAGCCCAGGAAAGGGTGCCAATCATCGACGACGCGGCAAAACCGGAAAGACACCCCCCGCTTTTTCCCCTTTCGCGCCTTGTCTGGCCCGCCAACCTCGCTTATGAACGCCCCCAACCACAGGGGCCCTGCTCCTCATATGGCGCCTTCAGGAGAGGTGGCAGAGTGGTTGAATGCACCGCACTCGAAATGCGGCATAGGTGCAAGCCTATCGGGGGTTCGAATCCCTCCCTCTCCGCCAGAAGGCTAAGACCTCTGTCCCCAGCACGGCGAAGCCCGTCGCGATCTAATCTTCATACGGAAAGCCACCACGTAAGTGCTATAGGCAGACGTCCCGTCTAGCCCTTCCCCTTACCAACCCCAGCAAATATAGATTGATCCGATTTGCGCCGCCGCATCCAGAATGCGCGGTCTGGGGAAGGTCCATAGAATGGCTGAAAGCGGAAGGCGGGAGGCAGCAGACGAGTTCGTGCTGTTCTCTCAAGAAGAGAATCGCGCACTTGACAACCGTATTGTAGAACGAAGCATAAGGGGCAAGCTTGTCCCGTACGTGAATTGCCTGATACGTGGCAAAGAATTTCAGCTTAAGCCGGAAGAGCGCACGCGGCAGCTTTGGCTTGCACGCCTAATTGAGACGTTAGGTTATACATTGGGCTGTCGAAGCATCCTTAAGCATGCGGAAGGTGATAGTCGGCAAGCAGCAGGAGGCGGAGACCAAACTTCTTAGCGCTATTGGGCTCGCTGATTGGATTCCTCCCGAGCCTCTGAGCTATACGGCTCGTGCCAACGCGGCACTCCGTGCAGGGCGCCTGGACGCACGATTCTTTGCTCCTCGTATCCGAGCGCTAATAGACATCCTTTCGAAGGATAGGCGGACGGTTTCTGACGTTGCCGGCCCGAGGCGGGAGAAGTTCGATCCCGACAGATGTCGGACATTTGACTACATCGAGATTAGCGACATCGATGGGATGGGTGCCGTCAGCAGTACGGCCCTCGCCTGCAGCGATGCGCCGAGCCGGGCAGCGTGGCATGTGCGTCCGAACGACATTGTCACATCAACCGTCCGACCAATCCGCAGGCTGTCGGCTCAGATTGCACCGGAGCAGGATGGGTTTGTCTGCTCGTCCGGCTTTGTTGTGGTCGAACCACAGGCCATCGCACCCGAGGTGCTGCTAACCTATTTGCGTCTTCCAGTGATCTGCGAGCTTCTCGATCTTTATGCAAGCGCGAGCATGTATCCAGCCATCGCGGACGCGGACATCTTCAGCCTTCCTTTGCCCAACATCCCTGACGCTGTGACAGATCAGGTGACGCAAGATGTCCGCGACTCGAGGGTTGCTAAGGCCCGAGCTGTACAAATGTTGGACGCGGCGAAGAGGGCTGTCGAGATTGCTATCGAAGAGGGGGAGGCAGCAGCAATGTCCTTCCTAGCCCGAATCGAGGAGGCGGCGTAATGCCTCTACCTCCCCATGCGCGAGATTGGATGAATCGCGCCGAGATCGACTATATCGGTCCCTTCGTCAAAGCCTGGGCTGCATTCAATGCGTGGTATCGGCATGATAGCGGCGAAACCCAAGAACGGGCGATGCTGAACTATGCAATCACCAACCCGAACAGTCGACTTCGCCGACGGATATTGCCACTTCTTCAGGATGGAAACGCTACCGCCGAGTCGCAGGTGCTAAAGCAAGCTGTTTGCGATCTGCAGATCAAACTGGATGCTATCCACTTTGAGGTATCGAGGAAGAACGGCAATACGGAGCTCGTTTCCCTTCGTCAGGTTTGCATACGTCCGCGCTCGATTAACAGCGAACATAGGGCACGAAATAACCACGAGTATCGGGTTCGGAAGATCGCTGGAGGGAATATCGAAATTACGGTCGCTGCAACAGCGGGCGTTATCCGGTTTCAACATATTCAGCAAGCATACGATGCAAATGACGTTTATCAGCAAGCTGGATTTATTGCATTGTCGAACGCTCAACAGGTAACTCTTCGAGAGCTTTATGATGGTTGCAATCCGCGTCCAATGGTGAATCTCGTTCAGGGCGGGGGCCCAGCGCTTCAGGCGGGGTCGATGGCTTTTCAATGCACATCGGAGGATTTACCCGCCGGTCTAGTTGAAATCATTTACACGATGCGGAACGCTCTGCTTCACGGTGAGGTGGACCCTGACCCCCATGTTCTTGCCTGCTACGAACCGGCATACCGGATCGTCATGCAATTTCTGAAAGGCATTGGGTAAGGGCATGTCATGGCGAAGCAGAGAGGTCCTAAGTTCATCCAGTATTTTCAGGTTATCATCGATGGGCTCCGCGATCTCGGATCATCGGCCAAGCCTCGCAACGCGGTTGCCGCGAGCAGGCCGTCGCCCTGTAATCGCCTCCCGCAGACCTTGCAAACCCGCCAAATCATCACGATGATCACCGCGTCATAGCATCGCTCCCGAGGCCTTCATGCGGAAATGCGAAGTCGCCGTGCTGGGTCTGGGGCTCATGGGCGGAGCGGCGCTCACCGCATTGCTGGATGCCGGCGTCGATGCGCTCGGCTTCGACCCAATGCGGCCAGGTTCGGATCGAGGCTCGTCACATGGGTCATGTCGCATTTTCCGTCGCTTCAATGTAAGCGTGGCGCCGAGGCCCTTTGGATTGTTTGTGCGGAGTCATGAGAGCACCGTTAGAAGAGTCATCTTCTGGAA
>NZ_JADFUE010000072.1:0-29261 GCF_054967145.1 Bradyrhizobium sp. UFLA06-24 | reverse complement strand
GGTTCTGCATAGAAACATGTCACAGATGGCGGCGGACACAACCTTCCCCACGATTGCCGGTATTCTCAGGAGTAATCGGGACAAGCTGGGGATTGCCCTGATCAACTCTTTGGTCGGCTGGGCCAAATACGAAGCCGAAATTTCCGAGGCCTCGTCCCGCCAGGACTTTGCCAATCGCGAGACGGTTGCATTGGTTGACTATCTCTCGGCCTATTTCGCCACTGGCGAACAAACCTACCGAGATCTCTACATCGGCGAAAAACTCAAGCAGTGCTTTGATCCGGGTGACAGCTTGGAAGAGGCAATCGCCCGGCGTCGCGTCATCACAACCTCCGACCGACGCGCGTATCTCGACATCGTCGGCCCACATCTTGCTCCGGCGGCACTCGAGGCTCTTGAAACAGAACTTCGCTCCATTCAAATCCTACTGACCCATCCTGGAGACAAGGTCTGTCGCGCCCTTCTGGTTGGCGATTGCGTCTTCGTTGATCTGCTCGGATTTTTGGCCGTTCCTCTGATGAAGATGGGGGTCCAGCTGGTTCCGACTTTCGTCACGAGCAAGCTCCCAAGTCAGCAGTGCCGCGAAATCGCAGACCATGCCGGGAAAGAATTTGATCTGATTTTTTACAGCCCACTGACCTATGCCAACCATGTCGGCTTCTCACAATTTCAGCATGTGAAGGCTGCCTTTCCTGCGCCGAGCACGGCAACGGCCATCGTGGAGGCCACCAAACAGGACATCAGATCGATCCTGCAGCCGCTCAACCATACTTTCTCATGCCCGATCTTTGTGCACAACACAGCCAATCTCCGACGACATGACGGCTCGTGGCGCGATCAATTGAAGACGGTTGCCACCATGCCCGCACGGGCATGGGCTCGACGCCAGATCAATGCATGGTTGGCTGCCTATCTCGAAGGTCTGAACTCCGCCGGCGCACGCCTCATCCTGATGGACGAGATGGCGCCACTGCAACGATCGTCCGAGGTAACGCTCTCTCGCTATTATTATCATAATGGATTGCAGCACCCTGCCCGCTTCGGCAAAGAGCTCGCGCCTCTCTACGAAAGCGCGATTTTCGTACAGGCAGTGCTAGCTAAGAAAAAGGTCTTTATCTGCGACCTCGATAATACCCTTTGGGACGGGGTCATTGGTGACGGCGAAGTGTCGCATTTCGCTGACCGCCAGAACACTCTTCTCAGGCTACGAAAAAGAGGCATGTTGCTTGCGATCTGCTCCAAGAATGATCCGAAGAACGTACATTGGAGCGGCGGCACGCTTTGCGAGGACGATTTCGTTTGCCGTCAAATCAATTGGAGCTCGAAAACCGAGAACATTCGTCGGATTGCCAAGATACTCAATCTGAAGACCAAGGATTTTGTGTTTATCGACGATCGCGCTGACGAACTGGCGTTGGTTCAGGACGCGATACCGGAGATTCTAACTCTCGACGCAAACGACGCGTCAACCTGGTCGAAACTTGCCTTATTGGCGGATCTTCTTCCTGAAAACAGTGAGGGGGATCGCACCCTTGCTTACAAGCAGCGAGCAGAGCGGGAACGATTCTTGACGGAGGAGACGAATACCAAGAAGGACGATGGTGATGCCCTGATCAAGCTTCAATTGCGCCTCAAAATACGCCGCGCCGGAGCAAAAGAGCTCTCACGCGTCGCTGAGCTCATCAATCGCACCAATCAATTTAATACGTGCGGTACGCGAACGAGCCTACAAGAGGTGACCCGCTGGAGCGAGAGCAACAGCCACACGATTTGGATTCTCGAGGCCGCCGATCGATTCGGCGACATGGGAACGATCGCGGTCGCCATCACCGAGGAAACGAACCGCGGGATCGAAATACCAGCCTTTGTGCTGAGTTGCCGCGTGTTTGGCTTTGGCATGGAGGACGCGCTGTTAAATATGGTGAAGCGATCGAACCCAGGCGCTCCGATCTTTGGCCACTACAGGCAGACCGCTCACAACGAGCCTTGTCGCAATACTTACCCACGCAATGGGTTCACATGGGAGGAATCCGAATGGGTCTTCCGTGGGAGCGAGGTCGATCCCGATCCCAGGTGGTTGACCGTCGAGTGCCCAAGGTAGCTCGTCACTTTCAAAGCTTCCGGAAGACGGTTTCAAGGCTGTCGGTCGCATCGTCCCAGGTGTATTTTTCCGCGGTCGAGAGTGCCGCTTGGGACATTGCTTCCCAATCTAGTTCATTCAAACGCAGCACCTGAAGAGTTCGGGCGGCGAGCGCCGTTGCATCCTCGATGTTCACGAGATAACCGTTTTTCCCATCCTCAATGTTGTCAATGGGCCCCCCAACTTTCGTCGAGACCACAGGGCAGCGACATGCCATCGCTTCGAGCATTGGAAGATAGAAGCCTTCGCTACGACTACCGCACAGCCAGACATCGCAGCTGCTGTAGATCTTTCGCATTTCATCTTGCGCAGGCCGATATTTGAATTCCACCCATGCCGGCAGCGGTCGCTCCGGAAGTGGCAGCTCCGCGCCAAATGCGAGAACGCGAAGTTGCGGAGCCTCTTGCCGCACCTTTGAGAGCGCCTCCAAAATCACATCCGCGCCTTTGAATTCAACGCGGGAATAGACAAAGCCGACCGATGGAACAGACTGCTTAAGCCTCGGTTCAGAAAAAAACTGCCGAGTATCGACGCTGTTTGGAATCAGTGCGACATCTCGATCGCCGTATTGATCGCGCATGATGTCCTGAAGCCAGCGTGAAATAACGATCTTCTTGAATGGCAAACGATAGGTTTTCCTGGCCCTTTCGATTGGCAGATGCGCAAAGACCTCGTGGTGCTGGATGAAATAGACCTTCTTGCCTTTGCTAGGTGCGAATTGGGATATCCACTCCGCCGTTTCCCACCAGGTAGCAACAATGACGTCGGCGTCCGGCACGTCTGCCTCGGTCACAGGCCGAGCGGAATCGAGCTTCAATAGTCGTGTCGGATGCGAAGAAAAGTAAGACGGACCTGGCCCAATCACTTTTGGCCATCCCCGGCCGGCCATGAACGAACGGATCTTAGTAAGCAGGCTTGGTCGGTTGTCGGCCGGCACGACAACAACGACGTCGTGACCTCTGCGCGTCAATCGCTCTGCATAGATCGAAACTACTCTAATGCCCCCAGCGAGGTCGTCCTTCGGTATGACGAAAGTAATGCGCATCACATTTTGCTGGGTTAAGCTTAGGATCGAGCTGCGAGCAGCCGTTGAGTTCGCTGGATTATTTAACCCAGACTGAAGGATAGCTTTGACAACGTCAGCTCAAGCGCATTAATCACCCTTGATAACCGAGTTCACGAAAGCATTCCTTAAAATGTCGGACATCAAGTTGGAACTGCAAGAAGTTTTTCGCCGTGTCTTCGACGATGACCGTCTCATAGTCAATGACCAGACTGATGCCGATGAAATCGAAGGCTGGGACTCGATCGCGCACATCAACTTGATCATCGCATTAGAAAAGCAGTTCGGCGTAAAATTCTCAACCAGTGAATTGGCCGGTCTTCAATCCAAAGGCAAGAATGTGGGCAATCTGGTAGCTCTTTTAGAGGAAAAACTCAGATAGACAGTTAACGGTCATGCTCCGCCAGATCTTGCGAACGCTCGCACCTCGCCACCCAAAAATGGCCGGTCTTTACCGCCGCTTCGCTCGTCCGAACGGCAGAGAATGGGCCCGTTTCCTAAAGCAACAAGGCCGAATCTATCACTTGGGCGAAAATTGCTCGATCCTGCCCTCTGCTAGCTTCGTTGATCCGGAGTACACGTGGATCGGGGACCGCGCCTGTATCGGGAACGCTACATTCATATGCCATGATGGAGCAATAGAGATGCTTCACCAGCGCTTTGGTCTTCGGATCGATCGCGTGTCCCCCATAGTCATTCATGACGATGTTTATATTGGAGAAGGCGCCCTAATTCTTGGAGGGACAACGATCGGCGAAGGCTCGATCATTGGAGCAGGTTCCGTTTTGAGGCGAAAAATACCTGCCGGCAGCGTTGTTGTGGGGAATCCAGCCAAGGTTGTTGCGCGCGTTGAGGACCTGATGCGGATCTGGGAAGCTGAATCGCAGGCCCTCCCCTGGGCTCCCCTGATAGCGGAACGCCAGGGCGCGTATGACGCCGCAATCGAACCGAAATTGCGAGAACTCCGTCAGAAATTCTTTTTTGGCGAGCGATGCGGCGCCTGACGATCTCGTCGATGAAGCCGCGATAGGTGGCAAGATCGTCTAAGCCGACAGTTCCGCGCAGCAGCAAGGCATCCGCGATTGCTCGCTTGAGATGACCGTAAGGCCTTCGATCGAACCATTCTCGTGAGCAACGCCTCGATTGTTGCGCGAAGGCCGCATACCGTAATGGGCACAAAGGGCCGCGTATCGCTGCGTCAGGTCGTCCCGTGCATCACGGTCGAGATTGCAGATGCGGCCGACAGACTGTCGGCCCGATGCCCCGCGGCGCCCGATCGAGCGACCAGAGGGCATTCTGCAGGCCTTCGGCCAAGGCAACTAAGCTCTCACCGCCAAGCACGATGTGGGCGTGCTCGAATCCGCAATAGGTCCAACGGAAGTGACTAGTACGAAAGCATCCCGCTCCGCAGATGACCGATTGAGACGCGCGATGTCAGCATCAAACGAAAGGATGGATTATCCACTCTGGCCCTGGATTGTCGTCCTAGCCGGTGCCGGTGTGCTTGGGCTCGGTGCAATCTTCATACTCGATTGGGTTCTGCTCGCGGTGCTCGGTTATTAGCCGATCAATGGGCTCGGAACTCTGGACCACAGCGTAGGTTCCAAAAAAATTTAGTCGAAGGCGACGTTAAATTTTCTTGCTCGTCTCGTTAAACTTCGACCATAATTAAATCGAAATGTAGGGAGGACACGCAAGTGGCTAGGTGGCGAGCTTCGCTGGCGTTGTGCGCTGTGTTGGCGTTCTTTTCGGAGCGCGCCTCGGCTTCGATCATTTATTC
Source organism: Bradyrhizobium sp. UFLA06-24 (assembly GCF_054967145.1). Taxonomy (NCBI): domain Bacteria; kingdom Pseudomonadati; phylum Pseudomonadota; class Alphaproteobacteria; order Hyphomicrobiales; family Nitrobacteraceae; genus Bradyrhizobium; species Bradyrhizobium sp. UFLA06-24. The sequence continues at coordinate 24,278 of NZ_JADFUE010000072.1, read as the reverse complement.
CGAGGTCGGAAAGCAAAATCAGACGACCTACAATTTCGTAGCCTCCTCGTCCGGAGATCTGATCGCGTACTTTGCTGGCAGTGGTGCTCATCTTGAGCAACAGCTCGGCGTACTGGTGAACGGCGTTTCCACCGGCGTTACTGGTCTGAGCAATTACTCGAGCGCCATTGGACAAGCATTAAACCTCGGAAGCGTTAGTGCGGGCGACGTTCTCACATTTTTCGATCACCTGAAGTACTTCACTCTGTTTTCCGATCCGGCCTTAAACTTCGACAAGAGAAATCGCGTCTACTCGAAGGCTGCCGCTGCGGGGGAAGCCTTCGTTGGCAGTCCGGCGGGCACATACGTTGGGTTTGAGGACAGCGGCGACTACAATTATTTCGATGAGACCTTTGTATTTGCGATCAGGCCGGTGGAAGCAGCTGCCGTCGCAGCGGTACCCGAGGTCTCTACTTGGGCAATGATGATCCTGGGGTTCGCGGGCCTTGGCTTTATGGGATATGGGAGCAAAGGAGCCTTTCGGCTCGTTTGATTGAGAGGGCATTGCTGTGAGCGGTGCCGCTCAGTATCGTGTGGGTGCGCGCCGGCAGACCACAGGCGACAGAAGCTCGTCAAAATTGCCAAGGCAGGTAAACCCGATCAGGCGTTTGGCTGTCCCGGATTTCTACGCCGGCCGCACCTCTATCTATCAGATACTGCGCACGAAGACCCCCTGAACAGTCTCTCGATACTGGATAGACCGGCGCCGTTCCCACTAAGAATAGATTCTGTATCGCATCGTTGGCGCTGGACATGTCGACTAGTCTAGCGCCCAACATCGCGCAGATGTCGACATAGACTTGAACGAAAAGCAGCTTGGCGCCAGACCGGCAGGTCTGACGCTGGGGGCGGAACTTGCAGGACAGGAAGAGGTGCCCCGGTGGACCATTCCCATGACTCGCGACTTCGTCGAATTAGTGTCGGTGGTCGGTACGACAGCTTAGGCGTAAGCTCCCTAGGCCGAGTTGATGAGGCTTTCGAACAGCAGGTAGTGTTCGCACGCCTGCAGGCCTGCAGGTACACCTCCGTGCTGAGGGAATGCTGGTCGAAGCAGTACACCGCCAAACGCGCCTCGATTTCCGTGGCGGCCGCGGGATCAAGCCGCCAGCTGAAAGCGTTTTGAACCGTATAGCGCTCGGCTCTTTCCTTGGATTCGGCATCAACGCCTACGAGGTCGATGCGCCCGTGCGCGGCCTCAATCGTCTTGTGCCGATAGGTCTCGAGAAGCTTATGGCGCAAGACGAGGTAGCGGCGGATCTCCCCGGGAAAGTACCGCCACATCAAGCGCCAACAGCCGTTCGATGGCGGAACGCGGCGCAATGTCTGCGAAGACCATCTGCCGGAGCGCATTGTATTGTTCTCGGCGCTCGCCGAGAAGCAGCAGGGACTCCGGCGCTTGGATCTCGTAATCCGCCGGCGTGGCGGAGAAGACGAAGTCTTGCGCAGGGGGAAGCGGTCCGTTCATTGCGGCGACGTCTCGGAGGCAGCCCGGGGAGGGACGGCGCTCGGAACCATGGCGAACGGCGTCATGGACCGGGCTAGCGGCCCAAAGGTCCTTCGCGATCGGCAGCGTCTGCATGTTGGTCCACCAGGCTAGCTCGTTGCTGCCGCGGTGCAGATCCTGATGATGACGCCGGCACAGCGGCACGGTGAATTCGTCGCTGACCTTGCGGGCCAGCGCGCGAGGTTGCGCGAACTTCATTTGATGGGGGTCGGACGGGACACACGGCAGATCAGACAAGGCTGGCCGCGAACGAACAGCAGGTGGGCCTTGCTGCGTTTGCGCCGCTCCTTGGGAAACGCAAGGCTGCCTTCGGGCTGCGGGACCTGAACCGGCATGGTGGCTATGGCGTCGTCGGCATCGGAAATGTCAGTCCCCTCGCGCGGCCTCGTCCCGGCTGGCTCTTGCTGCTCCTGACCGTCGCCCGGAGCCGCGGCTTGCTCCAATTTCTCTCGGAAGGCGGCCTCCACTGCCTGGGCGTCGGCCTCCTGGAGCGAGTTTTTCAGGGGCAGGCTCGCTTTGGCCCAAGAGGAGGAGCTCCTCGGCCGTGCCAAGGGCCATGAGCTCGCCTAGGAGACGTTGCCGCAGCTCGGCCGAGGGCCGGTCGGCAAGCACCGGCGGACGGTTTAGGACCGCCTTGGCGGGCTTTACCGGCCCCCCCGTCGCCCTTGGCCGCTGCGGACCTGCCGGAGGCCCGGCCAGGGCGTCCAGATCGTCCTCGCCGGATCCCGACCAACGCGAACAGCGCATAGCGGCGGGCATAGGTTAACGCCGCACCCATCCGGTGCGGCGCCTCGGTCTCCTTTACGGAGCAGACCGGCAGGTCCGAGGAAATCCACTCCCCGGAGGCATGAGCTAGCAGCGTGGTGAGGTGGATTTGGTCCTGTTCGACACGACTGAGCTCGCATCACCGAGGGAGCCGCGCCTGAATACGCGCCGCGGCATCCAGCTTTGGAAGACCGGGCAAGTCCCTCGATGGTGTCGCTACCCAATACCTGAGCGCCGATTCACGCGCGACTTCAGCAACCTCGCACACACCTGGCGGATAGGGGCTGCTAGACAGCACCATGTTACGTTCACGCCCAGCGCCTTTCGATCTATTTCGGTTTGGCCGGTGTATTCCCGAATGGACGTCTCGATACGTCGATAGCGGAAGCGCAAAGCGTTTGCCTGATCTCCTCAAGTCGATCTGTCTCGCGCCATGCAAAACTGCCCCCTCGGCGCCATGAGGAATTGCTCCCTCCCTGGATAGCCAAGGAGAGAGCAAATGAACGAGGGACAAATCACTAGAGGCTCGTCGTGGAGTGATCCACGGCAGCAGGTGATGAAGACGCCGGATGACGTGGCGGAGATGTTGCGCCTGAGAGCGTGCGGTTGGGGGCTGAAGCGGATAGCGCGCGAACTGGGCTGCAGCCATCACACGGTGAGAGGTTATGTGGCGACCGGCGGAATGAACCCGTTTAAATGGCCGGAGAGGTCGCAACGGCTCCATGGCCTTGAGGGATGGCTGCGCGAAAGGTTCATTCGCCATCGTGGCAATGCGGACGTGGTACGCCAGGATCTGTTGACTGAGAAAGGCGTGACAGTCAGCCGGCGAACGCTGCAGCAGGCGGTGCGACCTTATCGGCAGTCGCTGAAGGCGGAGGCGCTTGCGACGATGCGGTTCGAGACACCTCCGGGTCGCCAGCTGCAAATCGACTTCGGGGAGCGCCTGGTCGAGATCGGCGGAACGAAGGTCAAGGCATTCGTGTTCGTGGCGACGCTGGGACACTCTCGACGGCTGCATGTACGAGCGTTCCGGGCCGAGAAGCAAGAGCACTGGTTTGGCGGGCTTGAGAGCACATTCACCACCCTCGGCGACGTACCGGGGGAAGTGCTGATGGATAACCCGCGCGCACTTGTAGTGCGCCACGACGCGGTGAGCCGGTCGGTTCAGTTCAACGCCAGGCTGATTGCCTTCTCGAGGCACTGGGGCTTCCGTCCTCGCGCGTGCGCACCATATCGGGCACGCACAAAAGGCAAGACGGAGAATGGCGGCGGCTATGTGAAGAAGAACGCGATCGCAGGTCATTCCTTTGCAAGTTGGGAAGCGTTTGAGGCCCATCTCGCCAAGTGGGAGCGAGAGGTTGCGAACGTCCGGATCCACGGCACGACCGGAGAGGCGCCGATTGTCCGCTTCGCTGTTCGTGTCGATCTCGATGGCCACAATCATTGCCGACGATCCGGGTTAGCTCGCGCAATGATCGGAACGAGAACCGCCCGCCGGCTTCGACTTCGAGGCGCAGCCCTCGATCGATCCCAAGCAAATCCGCGACTTGGCCGCGTCACGTTGGATCGCCAACGGCGAGAATGTGCTGCTGCTCGGCCCGCCAGGCGTCGGTAAGACGCACTTGTCGATCGCGCTGGACGAGAGACGATCCTGGCCGGTTACACCGTGCAGTTCACCACGGCGACAACGCTCGTCGCGGGCCTGGCCAAGGCGCATGGCGAGCGGCGCCTGGACGAGAAACTGCTCGCGCTGGCGAAGCCAAAGCTGCTCATCGTCGACGAGCTCGGCTATCTACCGCTGGAGCCAGGCGCCGCGCATCTGTTCTTCCAACTGGTCAGCCGCCGTTAAGAGACCGGTGCCATGCTGATCACGTCGAACCGCAGCGTTGCTGAATGGGGCACCGTGTTCGCCGATCCCGTTGTCGCCACCGCGATCCTCGACCGGCTCCTGCATCACAGCCACGTGCTGACGATCCGCGGCGACAGCTACCGGCTCCGAGCCAAACGGAAGAGCGGCCTCATCAAGGTGCCGCCCGCCGGTGACGGCCCTCCGGTCGGCTCCGCCTCCCTCCGTCCCGTCACCGGCGGAAACAACCATCAAACGACATCATGAAACCGAGGGTGGGAGCAGTTCTTCATGACGCAAAGGGGGCAGTTCCGGATGGCGTTTGACACGATCTCAATGCAGGATGCGTTGTCAGATTGTTGTAAGGATTGAAGTGGGACTGGGGCGCGCGAAATTAACCGCTGCGCCCACAAATCAATCCCGCGTAGTCGCTTTTGAATGGCCTCGCCAAGCGTTCACAGCTACTGTTGCGTGTGGCCAAAATTGAAAATTTACCAAGTTCATTTCGAGTGCAGACCCTCACCCATTATTGGCGAAGAGTACGACGGACCCCGCTTGCCAAGGCGGCATCGGCCGGCCTCTCGATGCTTCGTCATGCCCGTCTGCTGCTTCCCTTTCTGGCTGCGCGACCAGGCACGCGATTGAATGCATATCTTCGCGCGCGTCCAGAAATTCTGGAAATGGTCTATGGCCCCTACTTGGCGGCAGATTGGGACGCAGCGACTAAAATCGGCCGCGTCATCGACCACGTCGAGACCGTTTCCGAAATCGCGGGAATTGTCGATATGCCGCCAGATACCGTCGTCGACCTGATTGATCCGCACGCAATCGGCTTCGGCTATCGCATTACCCTGGATCAGGCGCGCTGGCTTCTTCGCGAAGGCCAACTTGTCCTCAGCTTGTGGGACGGCATCGACCGCATCTTTAGCTTAAGCTTTTCCCTCTCAACGCAAGGCGGACGCCGCGTTGCCTATATCGGGGGAATTCAGGGCCGCCACCAAGTCGTTGGAGAACCGGACATTCTTGATCGTTACAGACTCTTCACCAAGGCGGCCTACGGATCGCGGCCTCGCGATTTCCTAGTGGAGGTGTTTCGGCTGTTCTGTAAAGCGATCGGCGTGACGGAGATCTTTGCGGTCGCGGACGCCAACCATCCGACAAGGAAAGACAAGAACGCCTTCGGAATTTCTTATGATGAGATTTGGCAGGAGCGCGGAGCAGTCTACAACAATGATGGCTTCTATCGCCTCCCTATCACCCTGGAGCGGCGAAGCGAAGAGGAAATTCCGGCTAAAAAAAGATCGCTGTATCGCAAGCGCTTTGCCCTGTTCGACAAGATCGAGGAAAATTTCAAGGCACACTTTCACAATGGTCGTGTCGCCGCCTCAACGCCCGCGGTCCCTGAGGTTCATCCCCGCGAAATCCTCACCACCTTTGACGCGACTCTCAGGACGTTGGCCTACGCCGGCTCTTTACTTGTTCTGAGCATCGATAAGATCCTCGGCGGCTCTTGGTTAGGATTTGCGATCGGCGCAATGCTGGTTCAGTTCACCTATTGGCTTCTAAACGACAACATATCTCACGGTACCGCCAAGCGAATAATGGCAATTCGGCAGGTGCGAGATTGGCCTACCGCACTCCGCGTGTTGTTGGCCGCCTTAATGGTGGGGGCCGATATTGCAATCGACGTGATTTGGGGCGGACATAGCCTGGGGAGAACATTCAATCTCTATTTGCTACCGATGTTCGTGACATCACTGTTGTTCGGAGGACGGGTTGCTCTGACTGTGAGCTTGTTTTGCTTCCTCGCGGTCTATTATTTGGATATTCCGCCACGCTATAGCTTCGCGCTCACCTCGATCGAGAGTGCCGCCCACTTGGTTGTTTTTATCATTTTGGCTGCGATCGTTCTTGTCGTCCCAAAATTGTTATTTGCCGCAGCAGAGTTGGCCGCGGCGAGGAAACAGCCCGGCAAAGATGCGTGATCCCGCAGCCGGTGAAACAGAAAATTTTGAGCTCGTCGGACGTTGCCTAGGCCAAGCGCAACTTGCAGTCACCCGCACCATCTCGCAAACTGCCCCCAAAGCCGTGCGGAGCAAGCTTCACGTGGCCGTTTAGCGACGCGCATGGGAATGCCAGTGCTTCTCCTGTTGGTTACATGATCAGCTCTGCCCTCGATCATTTAGGTGATGGTGAAGGATAGCGGCAAAGACCGCCCTAAGGACAACGGCGCGCTCCGTCGCGCGCCGGTTCAATGCGGGACCTGCACACGGAGCGCTATCATCTGATGCAATAGGAACTCGCCCCTTCTGACGGAATTACTCTCGAACATGTTCAGGGGGCCAAGATGGTCAGGCGCTTGCTGCATCAGTCCGCTTTAGAAGGTGCTGGAGACGACTTGCAGGTTTTGATGGCCGAGTTGATCAAGCTCCGCAAAGATATCACTCGCGCCGAACGGGCGAGGGAAGAGACCGTCCACCGGGTCCGAAACAAGCCGGAAAGCAGACGGAAGCGCAAGCAAGTACAAGTTTGAGGGGAGGTTTTTCGATCCAAGCTATTCGAGGTTCACATATGTGAGTGTGGGAACCTGCTCGCCAGGGCAAGATTTATCGTCGATCGGCAAACTAGCGGCCTCGGCATGCAGACCTCGATCTCCTCCAGGTGCTGAGGCCGCTAAGCGTTTCGCAGGGGAACGGTGAGGCCCGCGAGCCAGCCTCCTTGTTTACGCAGGGCACAGCATGCACCTGGCAGACCTCAACTGGGGGGTTGCCAGTTGAGGCCCTGTGTCAGCCTTCACGTTCCTGAGGCGTGATCGGTGAATGAAGAGACAGACCTCGTTGTCACTATCCCAGGGGGAGCGCGTCCGTCGACTACGCCCGGACGTGGGTCGCTGTTTGATGCCAAACAGAGAGGCCGCCTTCAGAGGCGGCCTCAGTCTCAAAAAACGCTGCAGTGAATAAGTGCTAAAACGAGACCGCAGCCCACGCTAAGCTGCGACCAGCCCCGGGTGCACAATCTAAGCGATACAAAATTCATCGCCCGGCCACTGGACGCTAACCTCGGGCAACCGGCGCCGCTACAACAAATGCAAAGCGTCGGGAAAATTTGGCAGTGCCCGGTTCCCGCGGAACTCCAGCCCGGGCTCGTGTTTAGCCCATTTTCCCTCAGCAATGTCGCGCCTTGGGCTTCTGCGGCTTGGACACTCGTGATGTCGAATGGCGTCGAAGATTTGCAAGTGCTGCGCTTGATTAAAGCGTTTTAGAAGATGACTGATCAGAATGTGGCAATGAGGCGAGAAGGATAGCCGCTTAGCCAGTGGGTGAACGCTCGACCTCCTCACGTGCCGCAAGGTCGGGCATTCCATCTCCCGCTAAGACCACTCGATTGACTCGCAGCAGCATCGCACAGGAGACAGTGTTGTGACCACGGATATCAGCAACGAGCTTTCGGAATTGAGGCGGGAAATCTCTCAGCGTCAGCAAGATATCGAGGATCGGCATACGTTGGTCGAGGTTCTCGAGGACAATGGCTACGATGTGCTTGAGCAAGCCATGGCCCTGAAAGGATCGAGCGTAGCTCGCAACGAAAATGGCTCGACAATTCCAACTCATCAAAGCGACGACACGTAGCTCAAAGTCCGCCTTAAATCCTATGCAGGAACGTCGCAAAGCGGAGCGTGCCGAAGTCGACGAGCTGGCCTGTCTGATCAAGCGTGCGTTGCCGTGTGCTAAACCTCTCTGACCTTGGCGCCGCCATCGAACTACCCGAGAAGCACGAAGCGGCTGCGGTCATTCTGACGCGCAGCTCAACCGACAGCACTCTGCGCACGTGGGGTCTGCAGCCCCGGCAGAGGATCGGCTTCAAAAGAGCTGCCGTAGCCGTGGCGCGCAAACTGGCGGTGACAATGTATAGATGCTTAAAACCGGCGAGCTGTTTAATCCGAATGCCGGAGCTGTCGCATAAGTCCGGATAGCGTTCCGAACCTGAATGCCCAAGGCGTCCCTCGCGGGACGTGAGCCGAGCCATTCCGCTGATGCTGTTGCACTGCTGACTCAGCAAAGTGCGTCGGTTACATTGAAGGCTCGTCCCGCGAAGCTCCATCATGCGGCGGCTGATGCCGACTGCGAAGACAACCATGCGCCCGGCAGTGTCTCCCCAGCGATTAGATGCTTGACGCCTCCGTAGCGATTAGACAAGAGCATCAAAGGCGGAAGCGGCAAATGCAAGTTACGCGAAAAGCCGCCCGAAGGCGGCTCTTCAATTCGAACATGTTGATCGCAGATCAGGCAGCCAGCAACGCTGGCTTTGACTTCCGACGATACGTCATGAAGCCGATGCCAGCGAAGCCGAGGATCATCATTGCCCATGTGGAGGGTTCGGGGACGGCGCCGACCCCGCCGCGATTGGCTCCGGCGCCGATCAAGTTCCAGTTGATCGACTCGTTTCCATCGGGGCTGAAATTGACGAAATCATAGTTTCCGGTGTCGAGAATGTGGCCGGTGTCACTGAAACTATAAGCGGTCGAATTATCGGTGAACGACACGATGGGCGCATGCGTGCTGCAGGAGCCGCCAGCGCCCGAGCTGCTGCATCCCCCGATGCCATTGCTGCCCGGATCCCCCGGAAAGATACCATTCGGAGGCGAACCGTTTCCAGAGTTGTCGCTGCTGTCAAAGTTATATGAAAACGTCTGGGTGAAGATGCCGCTGCCCCCCACGGGGATCGTCAGCGGGTTCCAGAAATTGTAGACCGTGCCATCGTTAAAGTTCGACACGGTGAAGTTCGAGATGTTGAGCGCGGTCGATCCCGTGTTCACGATCAAGATCGCCCCCGAATCGAACGACTGCGCACCAGACGACTGCGACACGACGCCGGGAGCGCCGATCCACGGGGTCGGAAAGAACCCACTCGCCCGAAGATTGTCCGCGTATCCGGTGTAAACATTGAACGTATCGGCCTTCGCTACTGTAGCGCCCAATCCGACCGCAACGGATGCCGCGGCCAGCGCCGCCACAGAGAACCGCTTAGACTTACCTTTAAACATGATTACCCTCCGTCTGTTAAACCCTACGAGAGCACCAGCGGAAAAATCAGCATTAAAAAAGTCAGCATTTAACCAGTATAGTTAAAAACGCAGGAGAAATATGTGTCAAGCCAGCATGGCTGACCATTTAAACCGCTATCTTTCCTAAACGTTTAAATCTCCTTCTCGCCTCGAATTTCCAAATGGAGTAACCGTACACCGAGCTTGGTCATCGGATTGCGGGCGGAAATGATGACGTCGATCTCGGCGGTCGAGAAGCCGGTCAAGCTCGAGCCGATATCGACTCGATCGAAGCACGTTCGCCGCTCTTGTTGAAAATTCCTGGTCCGATCCCGCATTCAGCGGAATCTTGTTTTCGGCAATGGGCGGCCCCCGCTTCTGGCGTTCCGAGAGAGCGGAAAAGCCTATCGTGGGCATTTCTGCGAGGCCCATTTGCTCCTGTGCGCCCCCTACGGGTAAAAAGTTGTAATTCCTGTTAACAGGGCAAAGCGAGCGGACCGGCCAGATAGATGTGGCTGATCCCCTTCGATCGAGCTGGCGAGGACCACATGCGTTCCGGCGGAGTGCCTAGGCCCCTGGGATAAGCTATCGTAAGATCGGGCATGTCTACCCGCCCGCCGTCCGCCGACATCAAGGAACGCTCTGATCTGGACGGCTCGCCATTCCGGCTGATGGGCGTGTCCCCACGAGCGCGCGCGGCCGAGATTACGGCAGCTTGCGCGCAGGCCCGAAAGGAGCAGGCTGCACCGGAGCAGCGCTTGAGCCTAGCATTGAACCGGCTTCTCGATCCCGGGCAGCGACTAATGTGCGAGCTGAGCTATCCCCTCGACGCAGCGCCCGAACAGGTGGAGATATTCTACTCGGCTCTTTCCGAGACTGCTACGATGCCCGATACGCTGGCAACCGCGGCAGGTTTCCCGCCGCTTTCGCGGGCCAATTTCATTGCCGAAGCTTCCACTCGCGTCCCTCCATCGGTCGACTTCTTCATCGCGTTGATCAACGCGCACGCGGATGTGGATCCTGTCGCCATCTACACCCTTCTCAAATCGGTTCGGCAGAGCGCGGAATTGCCCGCGCCATCCCTGCTCAGAGTTCGTAAGGGGCTAGGGGAGCTGACGGCGCACCATTTCAGCGCCATCCTTACCGCAAACGACCTCCAGTCCACTGCCATCGCGCTCGCCGCGTGTCCCCGCCAAACCGCGGCCCAGAATGATACGCTGCGCTTGGAATCTTTGTCGCATGTGGTCGATGCTTACCGATCGCTCTCCGCTCCTCGACGCAATCAAGTAGGCCAAGACTTCGGGATCGCTTGCCAGCGCCTGGGGCAATACACGCCCCAGGATTTGGCAGCCGCGGAAATCGAGCAATTCGGGACGCTGCTCCGTCTTCTAGCTTCTTTGACGGCGCCGCTGGAATTCCGATCCGGCACGCAAGATGCGACAATCTTAGAGGCACTCGCTCACATCAAAGCCTTACTCGCGCAATTGACGGAAACTCACGATTATCAAGCGGCAAAGCGTGTCTTGGATGCGGCTATCGGCGCGCTTGCACCGAATTCCCTCGCCGCCTACGAGCTGCACAATGTGCGCAACGTTCTGGAAAGGCTTCTCATCAGAGACGCCATCGCGGCGCTCCAAGCGCAGGTCGACCGAACTCAGGAGGATCCGCGCATTGCTGTCGGAGAATTTGCGCGTCTCGCTGGTGATGGTACATCACACTCACCAGCCGGCAGTTTGGCATCCGCTTTCATTCTCGCCGTCGAACAAACCCAATTGACCGCCTTTGACGAGCAACCTTGGGCCATAATGCAAGAATTCGCCTTGCGTTGCCATACGGGCTCCCCGGAGGTCGCGGTTGCACTGGTGACACGGCTGATCGAGCTCGGCGAAAGCATGTCGGCCCCCTCGTCGACGTTGATCAGCTTTCGCGCCGATCTCGGTCGCTTGTCACCGGATCCCATGCCCCAAGCGGACGTCGCGAACAACCGCCCTTCACATCGGCGAAAGCTTATCGCGTGGGCGGCGGCGTTACCGCTAATGGCCGGGGTCGCGCTTCTTATCACCTACGAAATGGGCTTCATGCCGTTGCCTCATCAAGTGACGGCAATGCAGGATCCAGACAACATGGTCCGGGCGTCGGAATTGCTGCCGCCAGTCGGAAAGGGGCAACGGCTGAGCCGTAACTATGTCCGCTACTGCAAGTTTCAGGAGCAACGGCTGGGTATCATCAAGCAGCACATCCACGCGGCCGACGATGTTCGCGCCTATAACGCTTTGGTGGGCGACTACAATTCCCGCTGCTCGGATTTCTATTACCAAGACGAGGACATCAACGCGGTGATGCTGGAGATCAGTGCCAACAAAACGATGCTCGAGGCGGATGCGCAGAAGATCGTGTCGACATGGCCATGGCGCGCCACTTCCAAGACGGCTCAGCCGTCGGCTAGATAGTCTTGAGGCGCGCTGCGCTGAGGGGGGCGCACAAGATCAAACAGGGGTTCGGACTTCGAGCGCTGGCTACTGCTAGACCGTCAACAGCGTTCACGCGTTGAGTTCTGTCCAGCGATCGGCTTGGCCAGCAGCCTTCTGGCGGTTAACCGGCCGTTTCGGCCGCTTGTTGCTTGAAATGGGAATACATGGGCCCCGACCTCTCTCCCATGCCCCCGATTCCTCAGAGGTCGCGGTAGGACTACATCATTGCCAAGAGGGCAATGCCGGCGACCAGCACAACAAATCCCGTCACCACCGCAGCGGTGAACGATCGCTCTACACTATCCATGAAACGCCCCCTGCCTGAGACGCGCACGTTCCCCATCGCCTCTCCGATTGCACTTACACCAATGAATCGTGTCCCAAAACGTTCGATCGGGTGTCTGAACTGCGATTCGTTACGGCGGTAGGCTGACAGGTCCGCACTAGCGTCTTCATCAGTCTGACGAAAGTCCTGCAGCTGCAGCTCGGGCCAGCCGCTCGCAGGCTTGATCAGATTCGAAGGAGTTCTGCCAACCCCGCGCTTGCATCCAAATGCTAGGGCTTGGGTTCGTTTGTGATATCCGGTACTAACAAGCTCTGCTCAAGCTCGGTGAGCTGTTCGATCAGACGCTCGATAATCCTCGTAGTCGGATTGCGTCAGGACGTCACGCTTCGCGAGGTCAGCTCGTCTTTCAGGATTGTCGCCATGATGCCCTTCACGCTCATGCCGCCTACGCTTGCAAAATTGATCGTAATCAAAAATACGACCTGCGGAATAGAGGCGAAACTTCTGCGAGTTGCAACGACACAGCTCTCGCAATCAATTATCTCCGTAAGATTACGGGAAAAGCACTGGCTGTTGACCACGCGGCTCAAATGTTCGGAGGGATCTATGAGGGATCCCGCTCTTCTGGTAATTGCGAAGCCGTAATTTGATCTGTTCTTTTCCAATGATGGATTTTGCGAGGGATTATGTTTGTTACCGTCGTAGCGGTTCTTTGCAACTTATCGTCCACGGATTGCATCAATGAGATCGTCACCAGCTCGGCGTTGGATAGTAGCGTGACTTTTCAGAGCTGTTTGATCAGCGGACAAGCGGGCTTGGCCCGGTGGAAGCAAGAACATCCGATCTATCGTTCCGAGGCTTGGTGCCCGGAGACTACAAGCTAGTTGCCCATCATAAAGCCTAAGCGACGGCGAGAGTTTCCCGGATAAGCATCTGTGGCCGCGCTCCGATGCAGCGTAGTTCGGCGCCGTTCGGTCGCAGAAGCTGGGCCCGCCGCAACGTCGCGTAATGACCCAAGAGCCTTGCGGCAGATGGCATCGTGGCCTGACAGATCGCGCCATATCTCGGTTTGCTCTGGGTTAAAGGCGACTTCTTCATCGGCAGCCTTTTCGTGTGAGGACCTCTTCCGGAAATTCGAGCAGTGGTTGTCGCGTTTTCAAAGAAACGATCAAGTGGTGTTTTTTGCCAATCGAATCGAAACAGCTCGCGATGTTCTGAGCGCATTCTACGATCAAGTATCTTCGCAGCTCGCGGTTGCTGTTTCGAAAAACAGCGAAGGAGCCGAGTATTATCTTACGATAATACCCCCATTTTGTTGCAAATGGGAAACAGAGGTGTGGAAATTTTCGGAAATGGTGAACAGCCGCATTTGAGCCAAACTCGCCCCTCTACGTCGCGCGCAAGTGATCCACACCTGAGCTTTTTCCCGAATGAAGATAGAGATCTTGTTGACGCGCGCCGCCATGGTTGTAAGCGCGCTCGCACTTACGCTTGGCTTGGCAAGCCTTCTGTACAACATGGAATCAAGTCCTACCGGGCTTTCGGTCAAGAAGTTGTTTCTTGTCATCATCTTTTGTGCGGCGTTGCTGAGCTTGTTCTACGGCAACGTTGTCTACCAACTGACACGCCTTGGTCAGATCAGGCGACATCTTGCACATTGCTCGACCGAGCCCGAGGTCCTCCGCGATGTCGAGAAGGCGGCAACCGTCAGCATTCTCATTCCTTCATATCGGGAGCAGATCGCGGTCGTGATGCAAACCGTGCTGTCGGCAGCTCTCTCCGAGCATGCTCACCGGCGAGTTACCTTGCTGATCGATGATCCGCCGAATTGCAGCGGCGCGGATCTCATTTCGCTTCGCGCGACCCGCGAACTCGTCGAGGAGCTTGATAATTTGTTTCGCCGGCCAGCGCAGCGGTTCCAGCACGCCGCGGAAGCGCACGATATTCGCCTGCGATCAGAGGGTTTTGATTCGGAAGGCGAGCGCGCGTTTCTCGCGGATCTCTATGAAGAAGCCGCTAAAATCGTCCGCCACATCGGCATGCTGTATGCCGAGCGCTCCCAACCTGCCTTTGCCCATGCGGACGAGGTTTTCGCGCGCGACGTCGTTCGTCGCCTCATCCTCGAACATCGCGCGCACGCCGCCAGCATTCGACGTGGTGAGGCCTTCGATCCACAGCAGTTTCACCTTGAATATCAGCGGCTGGCAAATCTGTTCGCCGTGCCAATCGATTGTTTCGAGCGCAAGCGGTTCGCCAATCTTTCGCACGCGCCAAACAAGGCCATGAATCTCAACAGCTATATCGGGCTCATGGGGCGCGCGTTTCGCGCAACAAAGAACCGCGACGGCGATCCGATCCTGCTCGATTGCGACGAGGGCGAAGCCGACTTCGCCGTGCCGGGGACGGACTACGTCATCACGATCGATGCGGACAGTATCATTTTGCCCGACTACATCGGCAAGCTCGTTTCCATGATGGAGGCGGATTCTCGCATCGCCATCGCGCAGACCCCCTATTCCGCGTATCCCAACCCATCTTCGGTTCTAGAGCGCGTCGCGGGTGCAACGACCGACATCCAATATCTCGTGCATCAGGGGTTCACCGCATACAATGCGACCTTCTGGGTGGGCGCCAATGCTGTTCTGCGGTATGCCGCCCTCGATGAGATCAGAACCGCGGCAGAGGAGCGCGGTTACACCGTGCCAGTCTTCATCCAGGACAAGACTCTGATCGAAGATACGGGGTCGACGATCGATCTCGTGGCGCGCGGCTGGCGCTTGCACAATCATCCGGAGCGGCTGGCTTACAGCGCAACCCCCCCGGACTTCGGGGCGCTCGTCATCCAGCGGCGACGCTGGGCAAACGGCGGACTGATCATCTTTCCTGGCCTCCTCGAGCTCTGGCGGGACCGCGGCGCAGGCTGGGTCGAGACGTTCGTGCGTTCGCATTATCTGCTTTCGCCCGCGCTCGCCAATGTCAGCCTGCTCTTGCTGCTGATCATTCCATTCGGCCACGAGTTCTCCAACGTTTGGTTCCCGCTTGCAGCCGCTCCCTATTATCTGCTCTACGGCCGCGACCTGGCCCGGTGTGGTTATAAGTGGCGGGACATGCTGCGCGTTTATGCACTGACGCTGCTGCTCATTCCCATCAATCTGGCGGGTGTCTCCTCTTCCGTTGTGCAGATCATAACAGGACGCAAAGGTGCGTTTGCGCGTACGCCAAAGATAGACGGTCGCACGGCCGCGCCCGCCTCCCACCTGATCGGCCTGGCGCTGCTGCTTGTCACTGCCGTCGTTTCCGCCTTGACGAATCTCTGGTCGGGCAACTTGCTGTTCTTCGGCTTTTCGGCGGTCAACGCCGGTTTCTTCGTTTACGGCTTTTGGCGCTTGATCGGCTGGCGCGAGGCGCTGACGGACATCAAGGCGGGTCTTGGGTTGGGATCCGTCGATCACGATACGGCGGGCGACTTGGAACTCGCCGAGGAGCCGGGCCAATGACAGCAAGGCGGATCATCCTATCGATGCACCCGATGGCTCGACGCGACCAACGCGCTTGGCACGGAGCGCTAGGGAGGATTGTCTCTCTTGCCTTGGCTTCTGGCATCACTTTCGCAAGCGCCGCTGCCCAGGACCCGTCACGCTTCAATTTGCAGAGCACGAGCGATTTTGCGTCCTACGGCGCCTTTTACACCGATCTCACCGCAACCTACGCTCCGTTCGGCAATTTGTGGGACGAGGGGTGGCGCGTGCAGGGAGTCGCCTCAGCGCGCCGTTACAGCACGATCGATTCCGGTCAGAAGCGAATTGGACTTGATGCAACCGTCGACGTACTCGGGGGCTATCAGTTCACACCGCACGGGTGGTCATGGATCCTGTCTGCGGGACCGACTTTCGTGAACAGTCATCTCTACGCCGTGCCCGGGCTGCCCGCCACCAATTCGTTCAATTACGGCCTGAAGGTCTTGACCTCGCTGTACGGCAAGCCCTCGGACGACACGATGGTCTACGTCCAGGCGCACTACAACACGGCTTCGGATTTCTACTACGTACAGGGCAAGACCGGCGTCGCAATCGCGCCAAACCTCTTCGTCGGGCCTGAGGCAGCTTTTTCCGGAAGCTGGATTCACGGCTACGACCAGACGCGCCTCGGCGCGCACCTGACTGGCTTTACGCTCGCGCGTTTCAACACCGGAGTGTCGGCCGGATTGGTGCGGGACAGCAGCTACGGCAATGGCTTCTACGCCGGCCTGAATATTCAGTCCGACTTCTAATCAGGACGTCCTCATGGGCCGCCCGGCCTTTCATTTGGTCGGCACTGCATTGCAATCCCGATAGACCCCATCGCCGAGGATCTGAGCGAACGTCTGAATATCGCACGCGCCGTGAACCATGGTTCGACGAATTCGGAGCGGATCGCCGCCCGGATAGTTGAGGCCATTATCGATCGTAAACAAGGCCGTGTAGCCGGCTTCCTTCGCGAGCTCGATCATCGGGTCATTGTAGTGGCCGGCCGGCCATGCGAGGTACGGCACAGATTGGTGAAGTCTTTCGGCGAGCACGCGACGTGACTCGTTGAGTTCCCACCGCACTTGTTCGGGCCCTTTGCCTGGCGTGCGGCCCTCCATCCAATCGATCATGGTATCGCCAGGTTTCCAGGGGTGTGTCATGCTGTGGGAATAGACGTCGTAGCGCGGGTTTCGCGCGATGGTCTCGACCTCAGCCCAATCCATGTGAGGCCAGCCGATGCCCTTGCCAGCGATGATCCAAAAGGTGGCCTTGAAGCCATACATGTCGAGGATCGGCAGCGCGAACTGGCTCGATTTCCAACCGTCGTCGAATTGGATGGCGACAATCTTTCTCTGCGGCAGGATGGCGCCGCGCATGTAGTCAACGACCTCCTTTGCAGTCAGGGTGAGATAGCCGTGGTCGTGCAGGTACCTCATCTCCGACTCGAAGCGCTGCAGCGAAATGGCTTCGAGGCTATCGGGAGGCCCATCAGGCGTGTTGCGAATCTGATGATAGACGATAATGGGCAGCGCCTCATCAGCCGCAGCTCCGGGACTGAATGCGCCATAGACGAGAAAGCCGACCGCAAGCACGGACGCCGTAAATCGCTTGGATGCCAGCAATGGGCAATCCTCCTGCTTATCAATTAAGAAGCTCGAGCTAACTGAACTGCAATTCTTGTCGCCAGCAAAGCTTTTCCGGTCCTGGCAAGCAAGAAGAACGCTCGATCTGAACGCGAAATCGAGCCGAATTTCCGGCCTGGAAGAGAGGCCATTAATCGGGATAGGGTGAGCCTCGCTCCTCCCTCCCACACCACCGTACATACGGGTCCGTATACGGCGGTTCGCCGGATTGAGCGCGAAGGGTTTGTTTTGCGTCCGCGCCAGAGGCTCAGATGGTGGTCTCCGTCGGCCCCCGGCGCCGATCCTCAACCCGGCGCTGGGGTCATTGCGGCTTTGGCTCTGTGCAGTTTCTAGCCCCTGAGCCGCCTAGCAAACACCCTGCGCGGCTGTACGGAGCATTGAAGTCGCTGGCGCCATCCGGGCCGAGCGCAACATTGGCAGTGCTGTTCTCGCACCAGAAACCCGCTATTAGCTTTTCTGCGCAAAATTCAGCACGTGCCGATTTCTGGCGATTTGCGGCACGCGAAATGGGAATACCGGCCCCGGCTGATGCCCCATCCTCGGCTGGGGCCGTCTTTATATCTTCACAATGTCGTTCAACTCGGTCTCTGGCCATGCTTAGAGGCATTGCTATCGCGCTATTTGGACTTGCTATCTACTCGCAGATCGATCTCTGGCATTGCTTGATGGGCGCAATGTCCGAGCGGCGACCAGCATGGTCCGCGAGATCGGGCGCGGCTTCGGCTTCTAGAGTAGCGGCTGCAATCAAAAGGCCGTTGGACACCTTGGCTCTGTCACCCGAAGGCGAATCGTGCAGCATTGCGAACGAAACGACCCCGGCAGCGGTGGCTTGAAGGGAACTGCCAGGGCCGCATTCCAGCCGGTCAATCGGCGGTAAACCGGCGAAGTCTCAAGCGAGCGATGGAGCTTCGGTTCCATTCTTTGCGTTGCCCGGGCAGTTAATTGTCTGGCCGGAGAATTAGCAAATCGGACCGCCAGCGTATAATCTGCCGCTATTCGCACGTTATGAATAACTTGAAAGCCGAGATTGATGCGCTCGTCGCCGAAACAATGTCCTTCGCGAAGAAGGTCGATGACGAATTGCGGCGCGCGGCGCCGCAACCAAGAGAGTACATTGAGCGAATTGGCGACAAGCCGCTCGACTACGGCGGCAGCGAGCGCGACGAAATTCTAAAGCGCATAGAAAATTTCAGGGCACATCAACAGCGATTTGCGCGAGAGCGAGAGGACTATGCATCTTCTATGCTTCGCAAACTGAAGATTACCTAGGCAATTCATCGTTAGAAAATACGCCGCTCCAAGGAGGAGCGGCTTTGTCGCAATTGGCGAACCGAACAATCACGCGGATGCCGCAAGCCGCAAGTGCCTGCCGTCCTGTAGCTACCGATAAGTCATGAAGCCGAGGCTGCAGAAGCCAAGGATCATCATTGCCCATGTGGGAGTTCGGGAACGGTGGAGACGTTATCGATACCATCGCTCGTGAATATGGGATATTGGCTTAAATCGATGCATGCCCCGCCGTCATCGAGCACTGGCGGGAAGAGCCGTCAGAGCGAGCTCCATGCAGCCACGCTGAACGATGAGGCCCTAACCTCTAAAGTTAAGCTCATCGAGCGTGAGTGGCAGGATCACTGCGCTGTGGCCAAGCCATTTGAGGACGTCTTGGACAAGAAGAGGCGGGCGTGACGCTCTCCATCGACCGCCAGAAGGCCTCGACCCTCGGTGTCCGCGTCTAGGACATTGACAACGCGCTGAACAACGCAATTTGCGGCAGATATCGACCACTCATCTACACCCAGTGCAATCAGTACATGATCGTGCTGGAGGTCGACCCGAGGTTTCAGGTCGATCCCTCCAACCTCGATCGCGTCTTCGTCCGCGGGCGAACGGTGCGCAGGTACCCCCGTTGGCCGTAACCGGCATGAGCTCCACGTCCGCAGTGATCAGTGAGCGCGGGCGTAGCGGATCGGCATCCAGTATTGCCGCAAGGCTTCGACCGCCGCGGGAATATCGGCGTGGGCGTTACGCAGAAATTTCTCGGTCTCGCGGCCGCTTCGTGGTGGTCCAAGCAGCGGCCGGCCCTGATCGTCGCGACAGTGCAGCAGGATAGGTAGAAGTAGACCGTAATTGACGTTGCTGGCGTCCAGCAACGGTGCCCACGCCAATAGCTTGAGCCGCATCGCGGCGTAGAAGCCTTGGCACCATGGTCGCGGATCGACCTCTCCACTGGGCTTACGCCGGTGCATCGGCGCGAACCTGTCGGGTGCGGTCGAGAGGGTGTTGCTGATGTCGTTGTGACGCAGGGCGACGGCCGATATCGCTGCAAACTCCGGGGTGCCGCCGTGGTTGAAGGCATCGGCATCGATGGCGAGCAGCGGGCAGATCCAGTCGAGTAGGCTCATCGACACCCATCCGGCCACGATTGCTGCGACGTAGCCGTCGAGCATGGGGAGATTGGTGGCGGCAGGATGCTGATCGACCCGAGCCTGCAGCCATCGCTCGAGCTCCTCGAGTGGCATCGCGGCTACCGCCATTGACGACGCTGCTTTATGACGACGCGGGCTCATGCCGCGGCCTGTGCGGTGCGCTGGCGGGCCGCCTTCTAGTGCCAGGCGAGGAGTTCGTGCAGTTGATGGCTCTTGGTTCCACCGGAGATGACGCGCTCCAGCACGTCGGTCAGATAGGCTTGCGGATCGAACTCATGGACCTTGGCGGTGTTCACGAGCGACGCCAGGACGGCCCAGCTTTGGGCACAGCCTTCGCCACCGCTGAACAAGGAGTTGCGTCTTCCCATGGCAATCGGGCGCATGGAACGCTCGACCGTGTTGGAATCGACCTCGACGCGGCCGTCGCGGAGAAACAGCGTCAGTCCGTCCCAGTGATTGAGCGCATAGTTGATCGCCTCTGTCAGCTTCGATTGGGAAAACAGCTGACCTACCATCTGACCCCGACCTTCAAAAGCCCACCCCCAAGCCGGGCCGTCTACCCGATCCGCAGATTTTCGGCAGAGACCTTGCCGTTGCGACCTGTTGCTAGTTCGTAGCTGATGCGGGCGCCTCAGCTAGGTTTGTAAAACCGGCTCTCTCAACGGCAGATATGTGGACGAAAACGTCCGGGCCGCCGTCTTGAGGAGCAATAAAACCATAACCCTTTGTTGCGTTGAACCACTTAACAGTACCGAGAGCCACTTCGAAAACTCCGATTGTTGGTAATGAGCTTTCTTTACCGCGCAACTGTTTAACCGACAAGAGCAGCGCGCGGGCGCGCCGATCCCACCGAAGCAACCACGCAAGCGCGTCGCCTGCATGCCCCAAACGATAATGAACTTTCCCGCGATACTTCAATGAATCAGCCGTGTTGGCGGTGGTCAACCTTCGGCGCCGATCCGCTCGACGAATGGCAGATTCGGCAACGCTTGGTTCGGGAAATTGAGCGCTTCCGGAAAGAGATTTCTGCCTACTATTTTCTCCACGCATGGAATAGTCGGACGACCACAGCTTTATGCATGTGACCGCGAAGGGGCGGTCATTCTGGCGCAACCTGAAGGAGCAATTGGCACCGCCGGATCTTACGAGGTCGACCCGATCGAGGACATTGGAGGTGCCGTCTAGTTGCGAGATCGGAGGATAGCTTGAGCCAATCGGGTAACACTACTGCCGGCTATGCCGCCCACGATCTTCTCGACCACATCGGCGAATTGGCCATCCCGATCTGGCGTCAAATGCTGCAACAATTCTAGCGAACCGGCCACCACGAGAATAATGGTCATAACGCGCACGAAGTGCTGCGGATAGGCGATAACGAACAGCGTTCCCAACAGGCCATAAGCCAAGAAGCGTTCTATCCCGGCTGATGCTCCTGTTTCTGGGCGGAAGCCGATCGGCGACAACGTCGCAAACGCAACAAACCGAGCGCGCACCAAGCCGCTAGAATGATCAATCTGTGAAGCATCCTGGCGAAATAACGCCTCTGCTGGCTTCCGTCCATACTCTTCAGGGGTGCGTTTCATCGGCGATCGCCTGATCGCGGACGTTCGTAAACCGGTGGATGATGAAATGTCAGAGAGCTTTTTGAATCAAGGGTCGGCCGCCAGACTTGGGTTGGTATTGCTGGCGGCCCTTACCGGACGATTGAAATCGTGACCTTTGGATTTGCCTTGGGGAAGATCTACCCCGTCCGATGCAGGAATGAATATCGGCCGCCGGCGGACGCCTCAACAGGTTTCGGATTAACCTCACTTCGTACGGTTAAACGGCAGGGACGGCTAAACTGGAGAATGAACGAGTGCCCGCCGTCCGAATAGCGGCAGCGAATGAATCTGACGGTCGGCCGCGGCCGAGAACGTCTCATCGATTTCGCCATCAAGGTCCGCGATCACGTCTTCAATTGCAGCGATGGCCTGTTGAATTGTTGCGAGTTGCCTCAACTCCTCATCACCAACCTGACTGACGCGGTTCTGCAACGCGACGACCATCTCGCGTCGCCGTTCCTTGAGCTGAACAAGGGGTAATGCATGGTCTGGCGGGTACTGCATCTGAGACCTCTTGGTTTCCGTTGGTCACCACGTTAGCAACAACCCTCTGAAGTGCCGTTGCAAGATCCTCTCAATTTTGATGTTTCTCGATCCGCCATACCGGGGCTTAACAAAATCCTAACCACGAGACCTGGCAATGGACCGCGTCCCTTAGTCGCAAATGGTGCATTTGAAGCCGTGACTGATCTGATCCAACGCTGCCGTCAACTTTTGGAGGACATGACATGATCGACATCAATCGGCTAATCGAGCTGAGCCGGCATGCGGTCGCGGTAGGCGCGATTGCGGTGTACCGAGTTTCTTAGCGCACACCTGCTGGCGATGCCAGCCTTAGGCCGCCGTTGCGAAAGGTCGGAGAGGCAAGCAGATTCGGTGGATTTTGAGCGAGTTTTCGATGGGCGCCGGCCAATGCAATTCGAGGTAGCCTGCCGTCAACACCACTGCACGGGATCCTGCTGTGGACCGAGACTCTAGGTTTAACGCTCCTGCACGCCAAGTTCGCGTGGATTATCCAACTAAACAGCGGTTGTTTTACTATTCAGCTTTGACGCCGGACATCTGCTCATTGGAGATCCTACCTATGCCGACGTCGTGCTCGACGCACGCCTGCTGGCGCAGCTTGCGTATCGCAGGCGAGAGGCGAGCCGTTTGTCGTGCCGCAGCGAGGCTTCACGTTCGAGCAGCTGAGTAAGTACAGCCATTCGGCACGACGAGGCTGCCAGCCTCACCGGCAGCTTCGATTTCGGCGAAGGCCTTGGCCATGCCGTGGAGGCCCCATCGAATAAGGTGTTTGAGACGGAGTGTCTCGGTCAAGTTTTTTCGGGTGCGAATTTCCCGCTGCACTAGTTGCGACAGTTCTATTGCGTGACGCGTTATGCCGCGTCCTCGGGCCGGCCGATGATCTGCAACTTCCATTTCATTTGCGGCTGACTCTGCTTAATGCAAAACCGTCCATCAATAACCGGAAGCTTGAGCACCGAGCTGGGCCGATTGCGGCAGCAACTTTGCGAGCTGTCCGGAAAACCTGGCTGGTAGACATACAAGCGGGTATAAAATGGCTCGACGGAGACGAGGATGTCGATGGTCTTGAGGGCGCGCGGCAGCTTGCCTGATAGATCGAGCAGCCGATCCCCCGAATTGCATGCCAGGGCTATCAATGTGAGGGCCAGAACCATGTGATGACCTTACCCGTCCGCGAACACACAGTGGAGCTAAGCTCGAATCATCCACCGCGTCGAGGGTCCCGATTCAGTTTACTTCAAAAAAGGCGTCTGAGCTGATGCCCGGCCGGCCAATAAATCAGCAACTTGTCGCGCCTCGTCCTTTGGTCCAATCGCCGCGCCACAGACTACACTAGATGTGCGCTCTTCGTCCGCTTGGCGGATGGCGCATCGCGATTTTGTCGACTGCATCAGCCAAATAGTCAGGATGGTGGTGGCCGTAGGTGTTAAGCAGCACCTCCAGCGACATTCCGAGATAGCCTGCTGCATGCCAAGGATCCGAACCTCTTTGCATCAGCCAAGTCGCTGCAGTATGTCGCAGCGTTTGAGGCGAGATGCCCCGACCAAGTCCCGCACGTCTTACAGCACTCTTGAACGCTGTTTTAACCGAGCGGATGGGCTTTCCGTTGTATTCGACGAAATGCTTCGGCTCCGGATCAATCCGATGCCAGCGTCGCAGGTGAGCAAGCAAGCGTCAGGGTATCGGAACTGTGGGCTGCCGCTTGTTGGTTGAGATACTTCCCTGTTTTAAGCGGTAGTAGCGCCCACGCTCCAAGTCGATGTAGGAGGGTCCAATCGCCGGAACTGGAGATGCGGATGCGATGGCTCCTGCTCGGGTGCCACTGTAAACGCCAAGCAAAATGAACCGAGCAAGGTGGCGCAGCGGATGCTTCCTAGTTGGGAGTTTCAACGTCCATCGAATGGCGCGAGCGCTTCTGCATCTCGCGATACCGCCAACAGGTCCAAATTAGTCCCGCGGTATCGCTGCGCGTCAGCCACTTATCTCGCGGTTGCCCCTTCTCTGGCAGCGAGACTTCAACGCTCGCTCGATGATACCCCTCGGCCGCATGGTGGCGAATCGCAGCGCGGAGATCTTCAAGGTCTCGACGCGAGCCGCCTTTGTTTCCAGGCATTTTGGCATACAAGCGACATGCCTCCCCGTTGATCTCACCCAACATTTTTGCCTCCCACCACTCGTTTAACCGCTCGTTTCGCTTCTTGAACTTGCGAATGTCGGCGACGGCATCATCGTTCGCAGTATTCACGTTGAAACGCTCATGAAGCTTCTCTAGCTGCGCATCCAAATAAATCGAGAGGAGGTCTGCAATTCAATATCATCTATATATGGCGAACCCGTCGAGCGGTGCGTGTCGAGGTTAGATGATCCGTCAGCTTTTTTCGGCGGCCGCAATCTCATCTGCAGAGCAGCCTGTGCTAACATCCCGGCCGTTGTCCCTGATGATCCAAGTCGCTTTGTGAGTGATCTTTGCGCTCTTGTTTTGACGAGCGGCCTTGAGCTGAAGTCTTGCTTGTTCCTTCGCGGCATAGCTCTCTCATTCGTCTAACATGAGCCAGCGTGGTAAATTCCTTGCCAGCAATCTTTTCTATGACCAGTCGGTTGCTATCACTCTCTCGACGC
>NZ_JADFUE010000071.1:0-29786 GCF_054967145.1 Bradyrhizobium sp. UFLA06-24 | reverse complement strand
AGTTCGTCGGCAGCGTCAGATGTGTATAAGAGACAGATCGTGTCCGGTGTTCCAGGTCGCGCTCTCGTCGGCGCGCCGCGAAGACTGGGCGGAGTCGCTGCGCGGTCTTTCGCCCGGCGATCTCGCGATGCATGTCGTGCTGCCCGAGGTCGACGGCCGCCTGTTCGCGGGTGTGGTGAGTTTCAAATCGGCGGACACGCGCGATCCCGATCTGCAATTTTCGCATCTGGCTCACAGGCCGGATGAAGAGCGCGTGAAGGCTGTTGCCGCGCGCGTGGCGGCGTGGCATCGCCTCGCGCAGAAGCCGGCATCCGAAAAGCGGCTGGCCATCGTGCTCTCCAGCTATCCGGGCCGTCCGCATCAGATCGCGCACGCGGTTGGTCTCGATGCGCTGGCGTCGGTCGGAGCATTGGTCTCCGATCTCGCTGAGACAGGCTACGGCATTGCGCCGGTTCAAGGTCTTGGCGAGAGATTGCAGACGCGGGCTTTGACGTGGAGTGTCGCCGAATACCGTGCCGCACTCTCCTGCCTCCTGCAATCACTGCAGGACGATCTCGCGCAGGCCTGGGGCGCGCCAGAGAGTGACCCGAGCTGCCGCGACGGTGCGTTTCACTTCGCTGCGATCTCTTGCGGCCGATCAATCATTGCCGTTCAGCCCGAGCGCGGCGATGCGGCTACGCGCGATACCGACTATCACGACCTCGCTCGCACCCCGCGCCATGCCTATGTCGCGTTCTATCTCTGGCTCCGCGCGCAGGAGATTGATGCAGTCGTGCATATGGGCGCCCATGGCACCCTGGAATGGCTGCCCGGAAAATCCGTGGCGCTATCCTCAAGCTGCTGGCCTGAGGCGCTGATTGGCGATCTCCCCGTGATCTATCCCTTCATTGTCAACGATCCCGGCGAAGCGGCGCAGGCCAAGCGGCGTATCGGCGCCGTCACCATCGGCCATCTGCCGCCGCCGCTGGAAACAGCTGCGGTCCCGGAAGGCTTGCGCCGGCTCGAACGGCTGCTCGACGAATATTCGACCGCCGACGGTCTCGATCCCGCCCGCCGCCAGCGCCTGATCGCCGCGATCCGCGACGAGGCCCGGGCCGCCGGTCTCGAACACGATCTCGGCCTCGAAGCATCGGCCGCGCCGGCCGAAGCCATTCCGCGCATCGATCGCTTCGTCTGCGATCTCAAGGAAAGCCAATTCGGCGACGGCCTGCATGTGTTCGGCCGTGGCGCCTGTGGCGAAGCCGAGCGTGATGCTCTGCGGGCCGCGCTTGCAGGCCGGCGCGTTGCACCGGGCCCGTCGGGTTCGCCCTATCGCGGGCGTCACGACGTGCTGCCGACGGGACGCAATCTGTTCGCCGTCGATCCGCGCGCGGTGCCGTCGCCTTCGGCGCATGCGCAAGGCATCAAGCTCGCCGAAGAGCTGCTGCGCCGCCATCTTCAGGATCACGGCGACTGGCCGAAGGGCCTCGTCGTTGATCTCTGGGGCTCTGCGACGATGCGCACCGCGGGCGAGGAGTTTGCGATGGCGCTGCATCTGGCAGGTCTCGCGCCGCGCTGGGACCATGCCTCCGGCCGCGTCACCGGCTACGACATCATTGCGCCGGCCGAGCTTGGCCGTCCCCGCATCGACGTGACACTGCGCGTGTCGGGCCTGTTCCGCGATGTCTTCACGGGCCTCGCGCAATTGTTCGAAGCCGCTTCCGAAGCGCTCGCATCGCGCGAGGAGGAGGGCGACGATAATCCCTACCGCCACCGTGTCTCCCGCGTGTTTGCACCCCGGCCCGGACAGTATGGCGTCGGCCTCTCGGCGATCCCGGATGCCTTCACATCCGAGACGCGCGACGCGGCGGGCGAGGCCTGGCTGTCGGCCTCGTCCTGGGCATTCACAGCTGATGGCGGAATCAAGCCGGATCGCGCCGGCATCGAACAGCGGCTCGCATCGGCCGCTGCGTTCGTTCACGCCCAGGATTTGCCGGAAACAGACCTGCTGCTCGCCGCCGACTATGCTGCGCACGAAGCCGGCGTCGCGGCTGCGGCAGCCCATCTCGGTGTGTCAGGGCCATCGCTCTATCATCTCGACACGACGCGACCCGACGAGCCGCACGCGCGTACGCTGACCGAGGAAATCTCCCGGGTCGTCCGTGCGCGCGCGGCCAATCCGGCCTGGATCGCCGGCATGATGCGCCACGGCTTTCGCGGTGCCGCCGAGATCACGGCCACGCTCGAGCACATGGCCGCCTTCGCGCATCTCGCCGGCGCCGTGCCGCCGCATCTGTTCGATCTCTATTACGACGCGACGCTCGGCAACGATGATGTTCGCGCCTTCATGGCCCGGGAAAATCAGGCGGCGCTCGCCGCGATGGAAATCTGCTTCACCCGCTTGCACGAGGCCTCGCTCTGGCGAACGCGCCGTAATTCGATCGCGGCTGCGCTGAAGGAGGCGTCATGAGCGCGGCTTCGGTCAAGGGCTGGTGCCCCGGTGCTATTAGGCCGATGCCATCGGGCGACGGGCTCGTGGTCCGCGTCCGCCCGTTCGGCGGGCGGCTCGACGCGGCGCAGGCTGCCGGACTTGCTGATCTCGCCCAGCGTCATGGCAACGGGCTGATTGACGTGACTAGCCGCGCCAATCTCCAGATCAGGGGCGTCAGCGACACCAGCCACCGGCTGCTGCTCGACGGTCTTGCGCAACTGACCCTGCTCGATCCGGATGCCGTCATCGAATCCCGGCGCAATATCCTGGTCACGCCGTTCTGGCGCGACGGCGACGAGACCCAGGCGCTCGCAGCGGAGTTGGAAGAGGCGCTGGCGGACAGCATGCTGGAGCTGCCTGTGAAATTCGGCTTCGCCATCGATGACGGCAAGTCGCGCGTGCTTGCCGGTAATTCCGCCGATGTGCGGATCGAGCGTGATGCTGCCGGCGGTCTCCTCGTGCGCGCGGAGGGCGCCAGACTCGGCCGCAGCGTCGCACGCGGCGAAGCTGTCGCGACTGCGCTTGCCGTTGCGCGCTGGTTCGTCGCCTCCGGCGTCAAGAACGGACGAGGGCGGATGGCAACGCATCTTGCCTCCGGCGCAAAATTGCCCGAGGCGCTGCGGGGCGAGACGGAGCCTGCGCCAATCATGGCTGCCGCGCGTCCCGGTCTCTATCCGCAGGGCGCCATGGTCGGCGTCGCCTTCGGGCAGTTGTCGCATGCGACGCTTCATCAGCTCTCCGGTTGCGGGCATGCGCTGCGGATGACGCCGTGGCGAATGGTTTTGAGCGAGGGCAAGCGGACGATGCCGTCGGCGCCCGGCCTGATCACCGAACCCTACGACCCGGCGCTGCGCGTCATCACCTGCAGCGGCGCGCCGCGCTGTCGCGAGGCGCATGCCGATACCCGCGCGCTGGCGGCGGCGCTGGCGCACAACATCGGCGCGGCTGCGCAGCTTCACGTCTCCGGCTGCGTCAAGGGTTGTGCCCATTCCGGCACGGCGGCGATCACGCTGGTCGCGACCGCTCAAGGATTCGATCTGGTGCGTAGCGGATCGACGCGCGACGAGCCCGTCCTGCGCGGACTCGATCGCGACGACATCATCAGCGATCCCTCCGTCCTGATGGGAGGGAACTGATGCCGCACGTTTACGAGACCGATGGCGCGGCGATCTATCGGCAATCCTTTGCGACCATCCGCGCCGAGGCTGATCTTGTGCGCTTCACACCTGACGAGGAGCAGGTGGTGGTGCGGATGATCCATGCCGCCGGCATGGTGGGCCTGGAGGCGCATATCCGATTCACGCCTGGGATGGTGGCCGCTGCACGCGCCGCTTTGCAGAAGGGGGCGCCGATCCTGTGCGATGCGCGCATGGTGTCGGAGGGAATCACGCGCGCGAGACTGCCCGCGGCCAATGCCGTCATCTGCACGCTCGGCGACGAGACCGTGCCCGCGCTGGCGCAATCGATGCGCAATACGCGATCGGCTGCAGCGCTGGAGCTGTGGCGGCCGCACCTCGATGGAGCGATCGTTGCGATCGGCAATGCGCCGACGGCACTGTTTCACCTGCTCAACATGCTGGAGGACCAGAATTGTCCGCGGCCGGCAGCGATCATCGGCTGCCCGGTCGGCTTCGTCGGTGCGGCCGAATCCAAGGCCGCGCTGATGGCTGATCCGCCCGTGCCCGCGTTGACGGTCGAAGGCCGCCTCGGTGGCTCCGCGATCACGGTGGCCGCCGTGAACGCGCTCGCGAGCCGGAGCGAATAGTCATGGGACGCATCATCTGCTGCGGTCTCGGCCCCGGCGATCCCGATCTCATGAGCGTGCGCGCCGATCGAACCGTGCGTGCCGCGAAACATGTCGCCTATTTCCGCAAGAAGGGGCGGCCCGGCCAGGCGCGGCGCATCGTCGAAGGCATGCTGGCGGCTGACGTCACCGAGTATCCGATGGAATATCCGGTGACCACGGAGATCGCGTTTGACAGTGCCGAATACGTCCAGCTGCTGGCGGGGTTTTACGACGAATGGGCCGAGCGGCTGGCGCGGCTGTCGCGCGCGGTCGACGTCGTCGTGCTCTGTGAGGGCGATCCCTATTTTTACGGCTCCTTCATGCATCTGCACACGCGCCTGCTGGGCCGCTCCGAGATCGAAGTGATCGCCGGCATTCCCGGCATGGTCGGCTGCTGGAACGGCGTCGGCCAGCCGATCGCGCTCGGCGACGACGTGACGACGGTGCTGATGGGCACGCTTCCCGAAGCCGAGCTCGAACGCCGCATGCGCGATTCCGATGCGCTGGTCGTCATGAAGACCGGCCGCAATCTCGCAAAAGTGCGCCGCGCGCTCGCATCCGCAGGCCGGCTCGACGATGCCTGGCTGGTCGAGCGCGGCACCATGCCGGGCGAGCGCGTGGTGCGGCTTGCCGAGATCGATGCCGCCGATTGTCCCTATTTTGCGATCGTGCTGGTGCATGGCACGGGCCGGCACCCGGATGCTGCCGAATGACGGGCACGCTAACCATCGCGGGCCTCGGCCCGGGTAGCGAGGCGCTGGTGACGCCGGAGGTCTCCGCTGCGCTGGCCGCCGCGACCGACATTCTGGGCTATGCGCCTTATGTGGCACGCGTCCCACCGCGGCCGGGGCTCAGGCTGCATCCCTCCAACAACCGCGAGGAGCTGCAGCGCGCGCGTGAGGCGTTGCGCCTTGCGGCCGAAGGCGGGCAGGTGGTGGTCGTCTCCTCGGGTGACCCCGGCGTATTTGCGATGGCGTCAGCCGTGTTTGAGGCACTCGAACAGGCGCCGCAATATCGGGACCTGCCGATCCGCGTGCTGCCGGGAATCACCGCAATGCTAGCCGCCGCCGCGCGCGCCGGCGCACCGCTCGGTCATGATTTCTGCGCGATCAATCTCTCCGACAATCTCAAGCCCTGGGCAGTGATCGAGAAGCGCCTGCGCCTGGCTGCGGAAGCTGATTTTTCCATCGCGATGTACAATCCGCGTTCGGCGAGCCGGCCGGAGGGATTTGGCCGCGCGCTCGCGGTGCTGAAGGAAGCCGGCTGCGGCGAGCGCCTCATGATCTTCGCGCGCGCGATCAGCGCTCCCGATGAGACAATCGTGACGGTGACGCTGGACGAGGCGACGCCCGAGATGGCTGACATGCGCACGCTCGTGATCGTCGGCAGTTCGCAGACACGCCGCGTCGGCCGCTGGGTCTACGCGCCGAGGCAGGTCCGATGACCGAGCCACTGCATCACTTCAGTGACGTTCTCCACGCGAGGCCTTTCAGGCACTTGCGGCCGGGAGATCATGATCACGGGCAGGCCGAGCAGGCGCGCGGCGTCGACCTTGGCGCGCGCGCCGTCGCCGCCGGAATTGCGGGCGACGATCCAGGCGATCTTGCGCGCGCGCAGCATCTCCAGCTCGCGGTCGACTGTGAACGGTCCGCGCGACACGATCACATCCGCTGGAAAAGGCCGGGGCGTGTCAGGCGGATCGACAAACCGCAGCGTATAGGCGTGTTGCGGCTGTCTTGCGAACGGCGCGATGTGCTGGCGGCCGATGGCAAGGAACACGTTCGCGGGCGCTTCGGGCAGCGCGGCGACCGCTGCGTCGACATCAGCCACCTCGATCCAGATATCGCCGGGCGCCTTGCTCCAGGGCGCGCGCTCCAGCGCGATGAGCGGCGTGCCGGTTTGCGCGCAGGCTTCGATGGCGTTGCGACTCATCTCGGCCGCAAAAGGATGAGTCGCATCGATCACATGCGTGATGCCTTCGCGCTTGATGGTATCGGCAAGTCCGCTCGCGCCGCCGAAGCCGCCGATGCGCGTCGGCAGGGGCTGATCCGCCGGGGCGCGGGTGCGGCCGCCATAGGAATAGACGGCATCGATGCCTGCGCGCGCGATCTCCGCGGCGAGCACGTTCGCATCGGCAATTCCGCCCAGAATAAGGGCGCGTGTCATGTCTGATCCCTGGCTGACCATCATCGGTATTGGCGAAGATGGCCTTGCCGGGCTGTCCGAGGCAAGTCGAAAGGCACTCGCCGACGCAGAAACTGTGTTTGGCGGTGAGCGGCACCTCGCGCTTGCAGACGCCGGAAGCCGCGGCCGCGCGTGGCCGGTGCCGTTCGACTCCGAAGTCGTGTTGAGCTGTCGCGGGCGACCGACGGCGGTGCTCGCCTCTGGCGATCCGTTCTGGCATGGCGCCGGTGCAGGTCTTGCCGAGAAGCTGCGGGACGACGAATGGATCGCGCATCCGGCGCCATCGACCTTCTCGCTCGCTGCCGCGAGGCTGGGCTGGCGCCTCGAAGCAACCGCCTGCCTCGGTCTCCACGCCGCACCCTTCGAGCGTCTTGTTCCGCATCTGGCGCAAGATGCGCGCATCATTTGCCTCGTGCGCGACGGGAAGGCCGCCGGTGAGCTCGCCAAATGGCTGACCCGACGCGGATGGGGCGCCTCGCTTCTCTGGACTCTCCAGGGACTCGGCGGGCCGCGAGAATCCATCGATCAGCACCGCGCCGATCTGTTTGCTGAGGATGTTCCCGGAAACCTGGTCGCGGTGGCGGTCCAGGCGCGGGGAGGGCAGGGTCTTCCCCGCAGCTCTGGATTGTCGGACGATCTGTTCGCCCATGACGGCCAGATCACCAAGCGACCGGTGCGCGCGCTTGCGCTTTCGACGCTGGCGCCGCGTCCGGGCGAGCGGCTGTGGGACATCGGCGCCGGCTCGGGCTCGATCTCGGTCGAGTGGGCGCTGTGCGGTGGAACGGCAACAGCGATCGAACTGCGCGAGGATCGGGCCGCGAATATTCGTGACAATGCGGCCGCGTTCGGGTTGGCGCACCGCATCACCATTCTCGCCGGAAAAGCTCCCGAAGCACTGGCTGCGTGCGCGGCACCCGATGCCGTCTTCATCGGCGGTGGTCTCGACCGCGCCATGTTCGATGGCATCTGGTCGCGGCTCAAGCCGGGCGCGCGGCTCGTCGCGCATTCCGTGACGCTGGAGACGGAGGGGCTGCTCGGGGAGCTGCATCAGCAACACGGCGGCGAGTTGATGCGTGTCGAGTTTGCGCATGCCGCTCCGCTCGGCCGTTATCGCTCGTGGGAGGCGGCGCGGCCGGTGGCGCAGTGGAGTGTGGTGCGATGAAGGTCGCCGGGCTCGGATTCAAAAAAGACGTGACGCTCGCCTCGTTGCGCGAGGCGCTTGCAGCGGCCGGCGGTTCCAATGGCCTCACGGCTGTGGCGACCGTGAGCGAAAAGGCCGATGCAGAGGCCCTGAAGCAGCTCGCGCGCGAGTGCGGCGTGCCGATCAGGGCGGTGCCGGCCGATGAACTCGCGCGGATCGGCACGCCTACGCAGTCGGAGCTCGTCGTCGAAAAGTTCGGCACCGGCTCCGTTGCCGAGGCGGCGGCACTCGCAGCAGCCGGCGCTCGTGCGCGGATTATCGCGACGCGGGTCGTCTCGCAGGATCGCACCGCGACCGCCGCGATTGCCGAAGGAGACGGCCCATGACCGTGCATTTCATCGGCGCCGGGCCGGGCGCACCTGACTTGTTGACCCTGCGCGGGCGCGATTTGATCGCCGCCTGCCCGGTCTGTCTCTATGCGGGATCGTTGGTGCCCGAGGGCGTGCTAGCGCATTGTCCGCCCGGTGCGCGCATCGTCAACACCGCGCCGCTGTCGCTCGACGAGATCATCGCGGAGATCTCAGCCGCGCACGCACAGGGTAAGGACGTCGCGCGACTGCATTCGGGTGATCTCTCGATCTGGTCGGCGATGGGCGAGCAGCTTCGCCGCCTGCGCGCGCTCGGCATTCCCTTCACGGTGACCCCAGGCGTGCCGTCATTCTCCGCCGCAGCGGCCGCGCTTGAGGCTGAGCTGACGTTGCCTGGACTTGCCCAGACTGTCGTGCTGACGCGCACGCCTGGCCGCGCCAGTGCAATGCCTGAAGGCGAGAAGCTCGCCGCATTCGCCGCGACCGGCGCGGTGCTCGCCATCCATTTGTCGATTCATATGCTCGACCAAGTCGTCGCCGAGCTGACGCCGCATTACGGTGCGGATTGCCCGGTCGCAATCGTTTGGCGCGCGAGCTGGCCGGACCAGCGCATCGTTCGCGCCACGCTCGCAACGGTCGATGCGGCTGTCGGCATCGAGATGGAGCGCACCGCGCTGATCCTGGTCGGCAAGACACTTGGCGCCGCGGATTTCGACGAGAGCCGCCTTTACGCTGCCGACTACGATCGCCGCTATCGGCCTGTTGGTGCCGAGCCGCGCTTTCCGGAGGTGTCGTGATGGCGGCAGGCCTTGTGATTTCTGCGCCGGCTTCGGGCGTCGGCAAGACCACGCTGACGCTGGCGCTCGCGCGTGCCTGGCGCCTTCGCGGCTTGAACGTGCAGTGTTTCAAGAGCGGCCCTGATTATATCGATCCTGCTTTCCATGCCGCGGCCACGGGGCGCGCCTCGGTCAATGTCGATAGCTGGGCGATGGATCGCGCCATGATTTCGCATCTCGTCAGCCGAGGCGTTGACGCCGACATCGTGCTGGCGGAGGGCTCGATGGGTCTGTTTGATGGTGTCGCTGCGCGCGGTGTTTCCGGCACCGGTGCCACCGCCGATATCGCTGAGATGCTGGGCTGGCCGGTGGTTCTGGTGATCGATCCCTCCGGGCAGGCGCAGACCGCGGCGGCGATTGCCGCGGGCCTGCGCGATTATCGCGACGGTGTGCGCCTTGCGGGCGTCGTGCTCAACCGCGTCGCCAGCCCGCGTCACGAGGACCTTGTGCGGCGCGCGGTCAACGATGCCGGCATTGCCGTGTTCGGCGCGCTGCCGCGCCATGCTGAGATCAGCCTGCCGAAGCGGCATCTCGGCCTGGTGCAGGCCGAGGAGCAGGCCGAGATCGGCAAGCTGATCGACGAGGCCGCGCGCTTCGTCGCCGAGCACGTCGATCTCGATGCGGTGCTGCGATCGGCCGCGACATGGTCGCCGCAACCGGCGGCAAACGGCCTCAACGTGACGCCGCCCGGCCAGCGCATCGCGCTCGCCCGCGATGCCGCGTTCTCCTTCGTCTATCCACATATGCTGGAAGCCTGGCGTGCGGCAGGCGCGGAGATCTCCACATTCTCGCCGCTTGCGGACGAGACGCCCGATGCGAGTGCCGATGTCTGCTGGCTGCCCGGCGGCTATCCCGAGCTTCATGCCGGCAAGATCGCCGCCAACGCCCGCTTCCGCAGCGGCCTGCGGGCCTTCGCCGAGACGCGGCCCGTGCACGGCGAATGCGGGGGATACATGGTGCTGGGCACCGCTTTGACCGATGCCGACGGTATCAGGCACGAGATGGCGGCCTTGCTTGGGCTCGAGACCAGCTTTGCCAAGCGCCGCATGCATCTGGGCTATCGTCTCGCCACGCTGGCTGCGCCGATGCCGGGACATGAGATCGGCGCGCGCTTGCGCGGGCACGAGTTTCACTATTCGACGATCGCCGCGCAGCCCGATACGCCGCTGGCCGTCGTGCACGACGCCACCGGCGCGGTCATCGCCGAGACCGGCTCGCGGCGGGGCCGCGCCAGCGGCACGTTCTTCCATCTGATCGCGGAGGACCGGTGAGCGGATTTGTCTCCTTCGTCTCCGCCGGCCCCGGAGATCCCGAGCTGCTCACGCTCAAGGGTGCCGCGCGGCTGCGCGACGCCGATGTCGTGCTCTATGACGATCTGGCCTCAGGCGCCATCCTGGATCTGGCCCGGCCCGGTGCCAATCTCGTCGCGGTCGGGAAACGGGCAGGCCGTCCCTCGACAAAGCAGCAGCATGTCAACCGCCTCTTGGTCGACTACGCCGCGACCGGCGCGCGCGTCGTGCGGCTGAAGTCGGGCGATGCCGGCATCTTCGGCCGACTCGAGGAGGAGCTGGAGACCTTGCGTGAAGCCGGCATCGGCTACGAGATCATTCCGGGCGTGACCTCGGCCTGCGTCGCCGCTGCGCAGGCCGGCATTCCCCTGACCCGCCGGCACACCTCGCGCCGGGTGCAATTTGTCACCGGCGCCGATGTCACCGGCGAGCTGCCGCCAAATCTGAACTGGGCGGCGCTGGCCGATCCTGACGCGACGACGGTGATCTATATGGGCCGGCGCACCTTTCCGGCCCTGGTTGCAAGACTGGTCGAGCACGGTCTTGCACCCACGACGCCGGCGCTGTTCGCTGAGTCCCTTGGCCGCGACGACGAGCGGCTGGTGCGCACCACGCTCGCCGAGCTCGCCGAGCAGCTTGCGCGAGGAGGTGCTGCGTCCACGGCCGCTGTCATCATGTTCGGCGCGCTGGCGGAAGGCGGACCGTCATGATGACGCTCTCCCTGATCGGTATCGGTTGCGGCGATCCCGGGCAGCTCACGCGTGCTGCGATTCAAGCAGTCAACGCGGCCGATCTCATCCTGATCCCGCGCAAGGGGACGGCAAAATCCGATCTCGCCGATCTCAGGCGGACGATCTGCGCCGATGTGCTCACCAAAGATACGACGCGCATCGCCGAATTCGATCTTCCCGTGCGCGACGCGGGTGAAGCGGATTATCGCAAGGGCGTGGACGATTGGCATGACGCCGTGGCCGCGGCCTGGTCGCAGACGATCGCCGATCATACCGGCACTGAGGGCAGGGTTGCGTTGCTGATCTGGGGTGATCCTTCGCTCTATGATTCCTCGCTGCGCATCGCGCGGCGGCTCAATCCGCTGCCAAAGATCGAGGTCGTGCCCGGCATCACCTCGATCCAGGCGCTATGCGCGGCGCATGCGCTGCCGCTCAACGACATCGGTGAGCCGTTCCTGGTCACCACAGGACGCCGCCTGCGCGAAGGCGGCTGGCCTGAAGGTGTCGATACCGTGGTGGTGATGCTCGATGGCGGCACGGCGTTCCAGTCGCTCGATCCTGATGGAATTCACATCTGGTGGGGCGCCTATCTCGGCATGCCAGACCAGATCATCATCTCCGGCGCTCTGGCCGAGATGGGCCCGCGTATCGTCGCTACGCGGCAGGACGCGCGCGAGCGTCACGGCTGGATCATGGACAGTTACATTCTCAAGCGCAGGCCAGAGGCGAGGCAGCATGCTCCCTGAATGGATCACTCAGAAATGCCCCGATATCTCCGCCGCTGATCGCGAAACGGCAGTCGTGCGGCAGGCGCAACTGACGAAGCCGACCGGTGCGCTCGGCCGACTCGAGCAGCTCGCGGTTGAGCTTGCCGGCCTGCAGGCGACCGAACGACCTCGCGCCGCCCGCGTGCCGATCATCGTCTTCGCCGGCGATCACGGCATCGTCGCGCAGGGCGTTTCGGCGTATCCGCAAGCGGTGACCATCGCCATGATGGCGAATTTTGCGTCCGGCGGTGCCGCGATCTCGGTGTTGGCGCGCCAGCTTGGTTCGACTCTCGAAGTCGTTGACGCTGGAACGCTGGCGCAGGAAGAGATGCCGGGCATCGTCACGGACAAGCCGCGACACGGCACGCGCGATTTTAGCATTGAGCCAGCCCTGACGCCTGCAGAGCTGGCATTCGCCTTCGAAGCCGGACAGCGTGCGGTGGCGCGGGCGAAGACCAACCAGCCCGATCTCTTGATCTTCGGCGAGATGGGCATCGGCAATACCACGACGTCTGCGGCAATCGCCGCAAGCCTGCTGGGAATCAGCGCGGAGGAAATTGCGGGTCATGGCACCGGTGTCGATGCGGCCGGCCGCGCACACAAAGCGCGTGTGGTGGACGCCGCGATTGGGCGTCACGGCTTGGCGGGTGCTTCACCCGAAAAGATCCTGGGCGCCGTCGGCGGCCTCGAGATCGCGGCGATCTCAGGCGCGATCATCGCGGCTGCGCAGGCGCGCATTCCGGTGCTGATCGACGGGTTCATCGTGTCGGTTGCGGCGCTGGCGGCGGTCCGTCTGAATCCGTCGTGCCAGCCATTCCTGCTGCCGTCGCATCAATCGGCGGAGCAGGGCCATCGTCTGGTGCTGCGCGCGCTGAACGTCGAGCCGCTGATCAGCCTCGACCTCAGGCTGGGCGAGGGATCGGGCGCCGCAATCGCGCTGCCGCTGGTGCGGGCGGCCTGCGCGCTTCACAATGAGATGGCGACGTTTGCGCAGGCCAATGTGCCTGACAGACCTAGCTGACCTGCTGATTGACCGACACGACACGCCAGCCGGTTGCGAGGCGGTCGATCCGGGTCAACGACAACGGATCGACGACGAAGCGCAACGCCGCCTGCGGCGTCAGGTCAAGCGCGATGCAAAGCGCGGCGCGGATGGTGCCGGAATGCACGACCAGCGTTGCCGAGCCTGCGCCAATCTCCGCGAAGGCTCGCCGAACGCGGGCGACCTGATCTTCAAAACTTTCTCCTCCAGGCGGTCGTCTACGTGCCGGATCGCTCCAGAATTGCGCGTAAGCCGCGCCACCGGTTGCGGCGAGCTCGTCATGACGACGCCCGGTCCAGTCGCCAAAATCCTGCTCGCCGAACGCGGGCACCAGCTCAGGCTCGAGCCCCAGGGCGCGTGCGGTCTCGACGGTGCGTCGCGCCGGGCTCGCATAACTCGCCGCATCGCGCGGCAAGCACCGGCGCAGCGCCTCTAGTTGCGAGTGATCGCCGAGATCCGCCGGCGCATCGGCCGCATGGATGGTGCCAGCGGCACCGTCGACCGGGGCATGGCGTATCAGCCAGAGGAAGGTCTCGCCTTCCATGCAGATCTCCCAGGGAAGTTGGCCGCTGTGGCTTATCGCCGCGTCTGGCACATTGACTCCGTCTTCGCCGTAATCCTAGATGCTCGTGACGGTTTCCCCGAGAGGGGATGAAAAGGGAATGCGGTGCCGGGAATTTATCCCCAATGCCGTAGCTGCCCCCGCAACTGTAAGCGGCGAATCCTTCGTCACGAGCCACTGGGTCCTCGGTCCCGGGAAGGCGACGAAGCGGTCACGACCCGCGAGCCAGGAGACCTGCCGTCAGCCGTGGTCACACGCGAAGATGTCGGTCGGGGAGTACAGACATTCGGCTTCATCGGACGGCTGACAGCCTGAAGATGGGACCTTGGTTCGCGGTGACGTGCCACTGACGTCACGCCGAGGTCCGAGACCGTGTCTTCCGCTCGTATTGTACGATCACGCCGCTTTCTGCTGGTGTCCTCCGCCCTCATATTTTTTGTCGTTCTCAACATGCCGGCTGCGTTGGCGCAGCAGGCTCGCGAGCCGCTGCCGCCGGTGGAGGTGTCGGCGCCGCCCTCGCGCAAGCAGGACAGGCCGGCCGGCCGGGACGCGGCGAGCGCACGACGTACGGCAGCGCGCAGGCCGGCCGCGATGACGGCCGCATCCAAGCCAGTCATCCCGAATGCTCCGACCCCTCTCAACAGCAACGCCGTCGCCGAGAGCGTCTCGCGCCTCGGCCTGACCGTGCGCGAGACACCCGCGACCGTCGAGGTGATCTCCGCCGACACCATGCGCGAGCAGGGCTACCGCACAGTCTCCGACGTGGCCCAGGGCGCTGTCGGCGTCACCGCCGGCGACAATCCCGCCGAGCCCTCGGCGTTCTCGATGCGCGGCTTCACCAACAGCCAGATCAACACGCTCTACAACGGCATCAAGATCGGCCCGCAGAACATGACTTCGCGGATCATGGACACCGCCAATCTCGAAGCCGTGGAAATCCTGAAGGGCCCGGCCTCGCTGATCTCGGGCGAAGGCGCCGCCGGCGGCGCGATCAATTTCGTCACCAAGCAGCCGCACACCGGAGCGATCCGCAACGAGGCGGACTTATCGTATGACTCCCTGAGCTCGTTTCGCGTCCATTACGGCTCGGGCGGCAGCACCAACGTGCAGGGCCTGGACTACCGCCTCGACGTCAGCCGTTCCACCCTCAACGGGTTTGCCGATGACACCAACACCAAAACGCTTGATGTCTCCGGCCAGTTCAATTACCGCGTCTCCGAGAGCCTCAAGGTCTGGGGCGCCGTCGAATATCGCGAGGACCGCGGCAAGGCCTATTGGGGCGCGCCACTGGTTCCGGTCGCGTTCAGCGGCTCGCATGCGACGGCGGGCATCGTCTCCGGAAGTTACGTCTCGAACTTCAACGGGGCCAATCTCGGGCGTGTGACCATCGACGATCGAACCTTCATCACCAACTACAATGTCCTCGATAACAGGAACGTGGCGCAGGAAGTCTGGCTGCGCGGCGGGTTCGAGCTGAAGCTGGCGCCTGATTTGATGCTGAAGAGCCAGGCTTATGGCTACGGCGCCGAACGCAGCTGGTTCAACAACGAGGTCGAGGCGTTCAACACGGCCACGAACACGGTCGATCGCAGCCGCTTCTACGTGGCGCACAGCCAGCGCCTGGTCGGCACCATCACCGATCTGACATGGGATGCCGATATCGCGGGCTTCGGAAATCGTCTCGTCACGACATTGTCGTCGAGCTACCTCGACTTCGTCAGGCCGGGGGCTGCGAATTTTCCCGGCGACTCCGTTTCGTTGGTCGATCCCAACCGCGGCTTCTACGGGCTGTTGACGACGCAGCAGCAGACCGCGCGCATCGACAACGAGGCGCTGTCGTTCGAGGACCGGTTGAAGTTGACGCGTACCTTCGCGCTGATCGGCGGGCTGCGCGTCGACCATATCGGGCTCGACCGCAATTCGACCGACGTCAACGGTCTGGAGAAGGCGAACTTCCCATTCACGAAAGACTGGGCGCCGGTCACTGGGCGGATCGGCTACACCTGGGAAGCCGTGCCCGGTTTGACCTTCTTCAGCCAGTACGCCACCGGTGCCGACGTCTCGGCCAACAACATCTTCCTGATCGCGCCGACGCAGAAGCTGGATCTGACCACCGCGCGCACCTACGAGACCGGAGTCAAGCACCTGCTGTGGGACAACAGGGCGGAGTGGTCGTTCTCGGCTTACGACATCCTGCGCAAAAACGTTTATGCCGCGGCCGGCGGTCAGACCCTCAACATCGCGGGACGGCAGGAATCGAAGGGCATCGAGCTCGCCGGATCGATCCGCCCGATCGAGCCGCTGCGGCTATGGGGCAACATCGCCTATGTCGATGCGCGCTATGCTGACTTTGATTTTGCCGGCGGTTCCTTCTCGGGCAATACGCCACCGAACGTGCCGCGTATCGTCGTCAATGCCGGCGCATCCTGGCGTTTCTTCACGCCCTGGCCGGTCGAGATCGGCATCACCGGCCGCCATGTCGGCGACCGCTACAATAGTGACGCCAACACCGTGACCATGAACGCCTATACGGTGGGCGATCTCTACGCCTTCGTGGACATCCCCAGGACGGGGTTCGCTACGGTCGATCACGCCCGCCTGACCCTTCGGATCCGCAACTTTACCGACAAGCGCTACGCGATCTGGGGCGATCCGTTCTATCCCGACCAGATCCTCTTGGGCTCGCCGCGGACCTACGAAATCTCGGCCGCGTTCAAATGGTAGGGCATAAGCCATGATGGGCGCGATCGTCCTCCTGCACCGCTGGCTCGGAATCGCGTTCTGCCTCCTGCTCGCGATGTGGTTCGCGAGTGGAATGGTGATGCATTTCGTCCCGTTTCCGTCGCTGACGGAAGCGGAGCGCTTTGCGGGGCTGGCGCCTTTGGAGCGTGGAGAGGCGATCATCGCGGTCGGCGAGGCCGTGGTCGCGAGCGGGATCCTCGACGCCACCCGCGTTCGCCTCATCCAGCGCAGCGACGGGCCGGTCTATGTCGTGTCGGGACCGTCGCGAATGCGGGCGGTCCATGCGTCGGACGGCGCCGACGCATCGGTGCAATCGGCCGGAGTTGCGCTCGCCATCGCGCAAGATCATGCCCGCCGACGCGGGCTCGATGCAACACACGCCGCGTTCCTTGAACGTGCTGACTATGATCAATGGAGCGTGCCGAATAGTTTTGATCGCCATCGGCCTCTGTTCCGCATCGCTCTCGGCAATGCGGTCGGGACAGAAATCCATGTGTCGTCGCGCACCGGCGAAATCGTGCTGGATACGACGCGGTTTGAGCGAGGCTGGAATCTCGCCGGCAGCGTGCTGCACTGGATCTATCCGACGGTCCTGAGACGCGACTGGGCACTGTGGGACCGGGTGGTCTGGACAGTTTCGCTGCTGGCGTTGATCGCAGCGGTGCTGGGCGCCGTGCTCGGGATTGTGCGGATCAGGCAGAGAGGAGGGCTGATCGGCTCGCCCTATCGTGGCTGGCATGCTCTTCATCACATCCTCGGCCTCGGATCGACTGTCTTTGTGCTGACATGGATCTTCAGCGGCTGGCTCTCCATGGATCACGGCCGACTGTTCTCGCGCGGGCAGCTGACACCAGCTGAGGCCGGCGTGACGAATGCTGTGCCCGACTGGCGCCGGGCTCCGCCGCTCAACGAGCCGTCGCTGTCGATTGCAGCCCGTGAAGTTGAATGGCTTGCCTTCAGTGGCAGTGTCTACCGGCGTGACCGTACCGGTGTTGACAGCCAGACTTTGACCAAGGCGGGCG
Organism: Bradyrhizobium sp. UFLA06-24; assembly: GCF_054967145.1. Taxonomy (NCBI): domain Bacteria; kingdom Pseudomonadati; phylum Pseudomonadota; class Alphaproteobacteria; order Hyphomicrobiales; family Nitrobacteraceae; genus Bradyrhizobium; species Bradyrhizobium sp. UFLA06-24. Next base: position 12,846 of record NZ_JADFUE010000071.1, on the reverse strand, counting down.
AATCCGCACGCGATCGTCAGATGATGTTCCTGGATGAGCAGGACGTCGTCGGCCTGACGGCGCGCCTGAGGGCCGGCTGTAACGCAGCATCCGTGGTCGTCGACAACGATGACTATCCCGCTCGTTCCAGCGTGCCCGGCGCGCCGGTCTACCGCTCCCGCTGCGACGACGTCTGGTACGACATTGACGCCGCAGACGGCAGCGTCCTGCAAAGGCTTGATGCCTCCCGTCGTGCTTATCGGTGGTTCTACAGCGCGCTGCACATGCTCGACTTCCCCGCCCTGACGGCGCATCCGCGCCTGCGCGATGTCCTGATCGTCGGGCTCTGCGCGCTCGGGCTGGTGTTCTCTATCACGGGCATCGTGATCGGCTGGCGGCGCCTGCAGTCGAAGTTTGCAATCTGAGCCGCGGGAAGACCAGCGATGCGCTTCTGCGGCAGCTTTGGTCCCTTTCCGCCGGCCGCCTTTCAGTGTAGCTCTGCACCCACCTAAGCGGCGGCCGAAAGTCGGGCCGCCGAAATCATGTGAGGAGGCAATCAGGATGTATCCGAAAGTTCAGATGTTCATCGCCGGCGAGTGGACCGGCGGCACTTCCGGCAAGTCGGAGGACATCCTCAATCCCGCAACCGGCCAGCCCATCGGCAAGACCCCGCACGCCTCGAAGGCGGACCTCGACCGCGCGCTTGAGGCCGCCAGGGCCGGCTTCGAGGTCTGGCGCAAGACCTCGCCGTTCGACCGCTACAAGCTGATGCGGAAAGCGGCCGATATCATCCGCTCGCGCGCCGCCGAGATCGCCCCTGTGATGACCATGGAGCAGGGCAAGCCGGTCGTGGAAGCCCAGGGCGAGACCATGCTGGCCGGCGACCTCATCGACTGGTTCTCGGAAGAGGCCCGCCGCGCCTATGGCCGCATCGTGCCGCCGCGGATGGGCAACGTCTCCCAGCTCGTGACCAAGGAGCCGGTGGGCCCGGTTGCCGCGTTCACACCCTGGAATTTTCCGATCAACCAGGCGGTGCGCAAAATCTCGGCCGCGCTCGCGGCCGGCTGCTCGATCATCGTGAAGGGTCCGGAAGAGACGCCTGCGAGCTGCATGGAGCTGGTGCGCGCTTATGCCGACGCGGGCATCCCGCCTGGCGTGGTCCAGCTGGTGTTCGGCGTTCCGTCAGAAGTGTCGGAGTATCTCATTCCGCACCCGATCATCCGCAAGATCAGTTTTACGGGCTCGACCGCGGTCGGCAAGCATCTGGCCGCGCTCGCCGGCTTGCACATGAAGCGCGTCACCATGGAGCTCGGTGGCCATGCGCCGGCGATCGTGTTCGCGGATGCCGACCTCGACAACGCCGCGAAGATTCTCTCGGCCAACAAGTTCCGCAATGCCGGCCAGGTTTGCGTCTCGCCGACGCGCTTCCTGGTGCATGAAAGCGTGTATCAGCCCTTCGTCGACAAGTTCGTCGCAGCCGCCAAGGGCCTCAAGGTCGGCAATGGGCTGGACAAGGACACCCGCATGGGCCCTCTGGCCAATCCGCGCCGGGTCGACGCCATGGAAGGCCTTGTGTCCGACGCGGTCCAGCGCGGCGCCAAGATCCAGGCGGGCGGCAAGCGCATCGGCAACGAGGGCTTCTTCTTCGAGCCGACCGTCATCACCGACGTGCCGCGCGAGGCCCGCATCATGAACGAGGAGCCGTTCGGTCCGCTGGCGCCGATCACCTCGTTCCGCAGCTATGATGAGGTCGTGGCCGAGGCGAACCGCCTGCCTTATGGCCTTGCGGCTTATGCCTACACCACCTCGACCAAGACGATGCAGGCGATTGGCGCCGACATCGAGAGCGGCATGGTGTCGATCAACCATCACGGCCTCGCGCTGCCGGAAGTGCCGTTCGGCGGGATCAAGGATTCCGGCTACGGTTCCGAAGGCGGCCTCGAGGCGATCGAGGGTTACCTCAACACCAAGTTCGTGACCCAGGCGAGCGCGTAAAGCACGCATCACGTCCATTGCGGGGCGCGTCACGGGAAGCCGTGGCGCGCGTTTATTTTGCGGTCACCGCACGCGCTGACAGCGTGACGACACCCATGAGTGCAGCGAGCATCCAGAATGCCATCGTCAACCCGACTGCATGGGCCGCGAAACCGATGCCGGCAGGGCCGACCAGAACGCCTGCATAGCCGGCAGTGGTGATCGACGCCACGGCAAGCCCGGTGGGCATCGCAGTCTGTTTCGCGGCACCGCGGAACAGCACCGGCACGAGGTTCGAAGCGCCGAGGCCGATCAGCAGGAAACCGGCAATGGCGACGGTCGCGCTGGGCGCGAGCAACAGCACTGCAAGGCCCGCAATAGCCAGCAGGCTTCCCCCGACCAGCGTCGCGCGATCTCCGATACGCGCCACCACGACATCGCCGCCGAGCCGGCCGGCGGTCATCGCAATCGAGAACACGATATAGCCGAGCCCGCCTCGCGCCTCGCTGACAAGGCCCTTGCCAATGACGAGCAGCGCGCCCCAGTCGAGCATCGCGCCTTCGATCAGGAAGGTGATGGCCGCGAGCAGCGCCAGCAGCAGCACGATGCCGTGCGGCAACACGAACAACGGTCCCTCCTGTACTTGCGCCCTGCGCAGCAGGCGCGGCCAAGCGAGCCCCATCGCGGTCAGCATCAGCACGGAGCAGATCAAAGCGCTCGCGAGCGGTCCGAGATGAAACGACAGCAGAGCCGTCATCGCCGCAGATCCGGCGAATCCGCCGATGCTGAAGAGAGCATGAAAACCCGACATCAGCGGCTGTCCTGCTGCGCGCTCGACCTCGACGGCGTGGATGTTCATGGCGACGTCGATGGAGCCGAGCGCGGCGCCGAATGCCAGAAGCGCCAGCGCCAATGTCATGGGCGTGCCGGCGATGACGAGCAGGGGCAAAATCAGCGCAAGACCGATTCCGCCCGCGATGATGATCGGCTTGCTGCCATGGCGTGCGCTCAAAATGCCGGTGGCGAGCATCGCAACGACCGAGCCGATGCCGAGGCTGAGCAGCAGCAGGCCGAGCACGGCATCATCGACCGCGAGGCGCTCCTTCGCGAACGGCACCAGCGGCGCCCAGCAGGCGATTCCGAAGCCGGCGACCAGGAACGAGAGGCGCGTGGCCAGCCGCGTCGCCGGCCGGTCGGCTGAGGTCATCGATGAAGCTCCAGAAGGAGAATGCGCGCGATCGCGGGCGAGGGGTTGGATCTAGATCATCAAACGGAAGCGAAGGCCAGAGTTCCGGCGTCGCAGTGAGTTGACGATTTGTATCATGACGATGTCGTTCCTCGCGCTGTCGTTGGGAGTGGACAGCGATGCAGTCTTCCCGTTGCTCCCGTGTCTGACGATCCTGCATAGCCGTTCGGCTTTTGCAGGATGTCGAGCGGCGATGCGCGGCATGAAAGCTGCTTGGCTGGAAAAACGGCGCGAAGCTGAGTTATGCTGCGTGCGCCGACACGCCCTGAAGCTTCAATCCCAGCTTGGCCAGGAAAACGTCAGGAATTCGCTGATGCGTATCGTCAATGTTGCCGCGGCCCAGATGGGGCCGATCCAGAAGGCCGACAGCCGCGAGGCCGTGGTCAAGCGCATGATCGCGCTGATGGACGAAGCGAAAGCAAAGGATGCCGACCTCATCGTCTATCCGGAGCTGACGCTGACGACGTTCTTTCCGCGCTGGTACGTGGAGGACCGCGCCGAATTCGACGTCTGGTTCGAACGTGAAATGCCGAACGCCGCGACCAGGCCGCTGTTCGAGCGGGCGGCACAGCACGGAATCGCGATGAATTTCGGCTATGCCGAGCTGACGCCTGACGGCCATCATTTCAACACCGCTGTTCTGACCGACAAGTCCGGGAAGATCGTCGGCAAATATCGCAAGGTCCATCTGCCGGGCCATGTGGAGTACGACCGCAAGCGCTCACACCAGCATCTGGAAAAGCGCTATTTCGAGCCCGGTGATCTCGGTTTCAACGTCTGGCGTGAGCTCGGCGGCATCATCGGCATGGCCATCTGCAACGACCGTCGCTGGCCGGAGACCTATCGCGTCATGGGCCTGCAAGGCGTCGAGATGGTGTTGATCGGCTACAACACGCCGTCGGTGAATGCGGAGCGAAGCGAGGAGGGCCTCGAGAGGCGTCTGTTTCACAACCGTCTCTCGGTGCAGGCCGGCGCTTATCAAAACGCGACCTGGGTCGTGGCCGTCGCCAAGGCCGGCGTCGAGGACGGCCATCCGCTGTTCGGCGGCAGCCTGATCGTCGATCCCAACGGCGAGATCGTGGCTGAAGCCGGCACAGAGGACGACGAGCTGCTGGTCCACGCTTGCGACCTCGACGCCACCCGCTTCGGCAAGACAACGATCTTCAATTTCGCAGCGCATCGCCGCATCGAGCATTACGGCCTGATCACCAGCCGCACCGGCGCGGTGCCGCCGCCGGAGAAGTGATGCCGATGGTCTTTCTGAAAATTGGCGATCATCTCGCTCAAGCCTTTCACGGAGTGCCTCATGACTGAACCTCACTACGACCTGATCATCCGCGGCGGACGCGTCGCGACCACGACCGACGTATTCGAAGCCGATGTCGCGATCTCCGGCGAGACCATTGCAGCCATCGGTCGCGGGCTTCCGTCGGCCAGGCGTGAGATCGATGCGCGCGGCAAGTTCGTGCTGCCCGGCGGCGTCGACAGTCACGCGCATATCGAGCAGCTGTCGGCCGCCGGTATCATGAACGCCGATACGTTCGAGAGCGCGACGGTCTCGGCCGCTTTCGGCGGCACAACAACGGTGATCCCGTTCGCGGCCCAGCATGTCGGTATGAAGTTGCCGCAGGTGGTGGAAGACTATCACGCGCTGGCCAGGAAGGGGGCGGTGATCGACTACGCCTTTCACATGATCATCGCGGACGCGACGAAAGAGACGGTCGAGGAACACATTCCGGCGCTGGTCAAGCAGGGGCACGCCTCGATCAAGATCTTCATGACGTATGATCGACTCAAGGTGGACGATGAGCCGCTGCTCGACATTCTTTTCGCGGCACGCCAGTCCGGCGCGATGTTGTGCGCTCATGCCGAAAATCACGGCATCATCGCCTGGATGGTGAAGCGGCTGCTCGCGCGCGGTTACACCATGCCGAAATACCACGCCATCAGTCACGCCCGCGTGTCGGAGGCGGAAGCCTTCACCCGGCTGATCGGCATGGCCGCGCTGATCGACCAACCGATCATGATCTTCCACGTCTCGACGGCCGAGGGCGCCAAGGTAATTCGTGATTCGCGCGGGCAGGGGCTCAAGGTCTTCGCCGAAACCTGCCCGCAATATCTGTTCCTCACGGCTGACGATCTCGACAAGCCCGGCGTCGAGGGCGCCAAGTGGATGTGCAGCCCGCCGCCGCGCACGCATGCCGACCAGGAAGCGCTGTGGCAGGCCCTGTCGCTCGGCGATCTCCAGACCATCTCGTCGGATCACGCACCCTATCGCTATGACGAGACCGGCAAGCTGAGGGCGGGGCCGAGCCCGAATTTCAAGCAGGTCGCGAACGGCCTGCCGGGACTGGAGCTGCGGCTGCCGCTGCTGTTCGATGCGATGGTGTCGAAGGGGCGGCTGGGTCTGGAGAAATTCGTGGAGCTGACTGCGACGGCGCCGGCGAAAATCTACAATCTACATCCGCGGAAGGGCTCGATCGCGGTCGGTGCCGACGCCGACATCGCGATCTGGGATCCAAATCGCGAGACCACGATTGCAGACGAGACGATGCACGATCTCGCGGGCTACACGCCGTTCGCTGGCCGCACGCTGAAGGGCTGGCCGGTGTCGGTGCTGTCGCGCGGCCGGTTGATCGTCGATGGAGACAATTGCCTCGCCAGCCCCGGCAGTGGAAAATTCTTGGCGCGCAGCGGCGGCGAGGCGGCGAAGCCGACAGGGCGGCTCGTGGCCGATATGGATCCGGAGCGGAATTTTGGGGCAAAATTGCTGTGACCCTGGATTGCGTGCCGCGGCGCAGTCAAGTCCGTGTTGCCGCGCAATGACCGCCAAAAGTCGATGAGATCCCGCTGGCGACGGGTCGGTTACTGGCATACCATTTGCACGCTAATGGGCTCGGTTTCCACCTGCCCTTGGCCAATGAACGGCCGGCATCACGGCATTACTGGGAGGATTTCATGGATCGCAGGACCGTATTGAAGGGACTGGCCGGCGCAGGCGGCCTGGCATTGACCGGCCTATCGGCTCCGGCGATCGCGCAGGGTGCAGCGGCGCGCACCCTGCGATTCGTGCCGCAGGCCAATCTTGCCAATTTCGATCCCATTTGGGGCACCCAATATGTCGTGCGCAACGCGGCCGCGCTGGTTTGGGATACGCTGTACGGCGTCGATGCCAAGCTTCAGCCGCAGCGGCAGATGGTCGAGTCCGAGGAGACGTCCGACGACGGCAAGATCTGGACGTTCAAGCTGCGCTCGGGGCTCAAATTCCACGATGGCGAGCCGGTGCTGAGCAAGGACGTCGTCGCGAGCCTTTCGCGCTGGGCCGCGCGCGATCCGATGGGGCTGATGATCCTTGCGATCCAGCAGGAATTGAGCCCCGTCGACGACCGCACCTTCAAATGGGTGTTGAAGCAACCTTTCCCGAAGATGCTCTACGCGCTGGCGAAGAACAATTCGCCCTGTGCCTTCGTCATGCCCGAGCGTATCGCCAAGACAGATCCGTTCAAGCAGATATCCGACTACGTCGGCTCCGGACCGATGAAATTCGTCAAGAGCGAATGGGTGCCTGGCGCCAAATCGGTATTCGAGAAATTTGCCGATTACGTGCCGCGCCAGGAGAAGGCGTCGTGGCTGGCCGGCGGCAAGCAGATCCTGATCGATCGCGTCGAGTGGCTGGTGATGCCGGACCCTGCGACGGCGGCCGCGGCCTTGCAGAACGGCGAGGTCGACTGGTGGGAGAATCCGATCGCCGATCTCGTACCCGTGCTGAAGAGCAACAAGAACATCAGCGTCGACATCGGCGATCCCCTCGGCAACATCGGCTCGTTCCGCATGAACCATCTGTTCGCGCCGTTCAATGACGTGCGGGCGCGGCGCGCAGTGCTGATGGCGCTGAGCCAGGAGGACTATATGCGCGCGATCGTCGGCGACGACGATGCGCTTTGGAAACCGCTGCCCGGCTTCTTCACGCCCGACACGCCGCTCTACACCGAGATGGGCGGCGAGATCCTCAAGGGCAAGCGCGATCTCGACGCAGCCAAGAAGCTGCTCGCCGAGAGCGGCTATTCCGGCCAGCCGGTGACCTGCCTCGTGGCACAGGACCAGCCGATCACCAAGGCGCAGGGCGACGTCACGGCCGATCTGCTCAAGAAGCTCGGGATGAATGTCGACTTCGTCGCGACCGATTGGGGCACGGTCGGCTCGCGTCGCGCACAAAAGACGCCGCCGGGACAGGGTGGCTGGAACATGTTCCACACCTGGCATGCGGGCGCGGACTGCATCAATCCCGCGCCCTATACCGCCATTCGCGCCAATGGCGACAAGGCCTGGTTCGGCTGGCCCAATAGCCCCAATACGGAGAAGGAGGTCTCGGCCTGGTTCGACGCCAAGAACCTCGACGAGGAGAAGGCTGCGGTCGGCCGCCTCAACAAGGCGGCGATCGATGACGTCGTCTACGCGCCGACCGGCTTCTTCCTGACCTACACCGCCTGGCGCAAGAACGTTTCGGGCATCACCAAGGGACCGCTGCCGTTCTTCTGGGGCGTATCGAAGACCGCATGATCTCGCGCTGAGGCCAGATGCTCTCCTATATCCTCCGGCGCATCGTCGCCACCTTGCCGGTGATGGCGATTGTCGCACTGTTCGTCTTCAGCCTGCTCTACATCGCGCCGGGGGATCCCGCCGTGGTGATCGCGGGCGACCAGGCGAGCCCGGAGGATGTGGAGCGCATCCGCCAGAGCCTCGGCCTCGACCGTCCGTTCCTGATCCAGTTCGGCAGCTGGGTCTGGCGCATCCTGCACGGCGATCTCGGCACGTCGATTTTCACCAACCTGCCGGTGTCGACGATGATCGGCCAGCGGCTCGGGCCGACGCTGTCGCTGATGATGGTCACATTGCTGCTGACGATCGTGGTCGCGGTGCCGCTCGGCGTCGTGGCGGCATGGAAGGCCGGCAGCCTGATCGATCGGGCCATCATGGGCTTTGCGGTGTTCGGCTTCTCGTTGCCGGTCTTCGTCGTCGGCTACATGCTCGCCTACATCTTCGCCCTCGAGCTCGAATGGCTTCCGGTGCAGGGCTATACGCCACTTGCCCAGGGCTTCTGGCCGTGGCTGGAAAATCTGATCCTGCCGGCAATCGCGCTCGGCTGCGTCTACATCGCGCTGGTCGCGCGCATCACCCGCGCGGCCATGCTCGAAGTATTGCAGCAGGACTATATCCGCACCGCGCGCGCCAAGGGCTTGGGGCAGGGCGGCATCCTGTTCGTTCATGCCCTGAAGAACGCGGCGGTGCCGATCGTGACCGTGATCGGGATCGGCATCGCGCTGCTGATCGGCGGCGCCGTCGTGACGGAGAGCGTGTTCGCGATTCCCGGTCTGGGCCGCCTCACGATCGATGCGATCCTGCGTCGCGATTATCCCGTCATCCAGGGCATCGTGCTGCTGTTCAGCTTCGTCTACGTCCTCGTCAATCTGATGATCGACGTCACCTATACGCTCGTTGACCCGAGGATCCGCTATTGACCGACACGACCGTCAACCCGCAGGCGCTCCCCGCCGGCCTCGTGCTGGCGCCGCAGCTGCCGGAAATCCTCCGGCCCGTCACGATCCGGCGCGGCTTCATCGGTTTCTTGCGCGGCCATCCCACCGTTGCGATCGGCGGCGCGTTGCTGCTGGCGCTGGTCCTGATCGCGATCTTTGCGCCGTATCTCTGGACGGTCGACCCGACCGCGCTGGCGCCTGCCAAGCGCACAAGGGCGCCGTCGGCGGCGTTCTGGTTCGGCACCGACGTGCTCGGCCGCGACATCTACTCCCGTGTGCTGTTCGGCGCGCGGGTCTCGCTCACGGTCGGCCTCTCGGTTGCCATCCTCGCATCCGCCGCAGGTCTTGCCATCGGCATGGTCTCCGGCTTCGTCCGCTGGGCCGACGGCATCTTGATGCGGTTCATGGACGGGCTGATGTCGATCCCGCCGATTCTGCTGGCGATCGCGCTGATGGCGCTGACGCGCGGCAGCGTCGGCAATGTCATCCTTGCCATCACCGTCGCCGAAATCCCGCGCGTCTCGCGCCTGGTCCGCAGCGTGGTGCTATCGCTGCGCGAGCAGCCCTATGTGGATGCGGCGGTCGCCTGCGGCACGCGCACGCCGATGATCATCCTGCGCCACATCCTGCCCAACACAATTGCGCCGATGCTGGTGCAGGCGACTTATATTTGTGCTAGCGCCATGATCACCGAGGCGATCCTGTCCTTCATCGGTGCCGGCACGCCGCCGACAATTCCGTCCTGGGGCAACATCATGGCCGAGGGCCGCGCGCTGTGGCAGGTCAAGCCCTACATCGTATTCTTCCCGGCTGCGTTCCTCTCCGTCACGGTGCTCGCCGTGAACCTGCTCGGCGACGGCCTTCGCGATGCGCTCGATCCGCGCATGGCCAAGCGTCTTTGACGAGCCGAGGCTGATTGCGATGGCGTTGCTCGAAATCGAAAATCTCCAGACCCACTTCCGCACGCCGAGCGGTGTCAATCGCGCGGTGGACGGGGTGTCCTTCCATGTCAACGAGGGCGAGACGCTCGCCATTGTCGGCGAATCCGGCTGCGGCAAATCGGTGACGTCGATGTCGCTGATGCGGCTGATCCCGGAGCCGCCAGGCCGAATCGCCGGCGCCATTCGCTTCGCCGGCAGGGACCTCCTGCAGCTGTCCGACCGCGAGATGCGCGAGATCCGCGGCAACGACATCTCGATGATCTTTCAGGAGCCGATGACGAGCCTCAACCCGGTCCTGACCGTCGGCCGGCAGATCCGCGAGACGCTGATGTTGCATCAGGGCCTCGACAAGCAGGCCGCCGAGGCACGCGCCATCGAGATGCTGACATTGGTTGGCATTCCCGAGCCGAAGCGGCGCGTGCGAGAATATCCGCACCAGCTCTCCGGCGGCATGCGCCAGCGCGTCATGATCGCGATGGCGCTCGCCTGCAATCCAAAGCTCCTGATCGCGGACGAGCCGACCACCGCGCTCGACGTCACCATCCAGGCGCAGATCCTGAAGCTGATGCTCGACCTCAAGCGCCGCGTCGGGGCGGCGATCATCCTGATCACGCACGATCTCGGCGTGGTCGCCGAGATCGCCGAGCGCGTCATGGTGATGTATGCCGGCCGCAAGGTCGAGGAGGCGCCGGTGGCCGAGCTGTTCCGCTCGCCGCGTCACCCCTATACGCAAGGGCTGCTCGGTGCGGTGCCGAAGCTGGGCTCATCGCTGTCAGGCACCGCGACACGGCTCGCCGAAATTCCAGGGCAGGTGCCCGATTTGCGCAAGCCGATCGCCGGTTGCGTGTTCGCGGGCCGTTGCGCCATCGCGACTGATCTCTGCCGGCAATATGCCCCCGGTCTCGAAGAAAAGGGACCGCGCCACATCGCCGCCTGCCACTACGCCGCCAAGGGAGCCGTCGCGGCATGAGCACCCCGCTGCTGCAGGTCAACGACCTCAAGAAGCATTTTCCGGTCAAGACCGGCTTGTTCGGCGGCAAGTCCGAATGGGTCTACGCCGTCGACGGCGTGTCGCTCGAGATCGCGCGTGGCGAGACGCTGTCATTGGTCGGCGAGTCCGGTTGCGGCAAGTCGACGGTCGGCCGCGCGATCCTGCGGCTGTTCGACGTGACGTCCGGCCAGGTGATCCTCGACGGCCAGCGTATCGACGATGCGCCTCCGAGCACGATGCGTCAGGTGCGTCGCCGCGTACAGGTGGTGTTCCAGGATCCGTTCTCGAGCCTCAATCCGCGCATGCGCGTGCGCGACATCCTGGCCGAGCCGATCCGCAATTTCGGCCTCGCCAAATCCGCCATCGAGCTCGAGACGCGGGTGACGGCGCTGATGGACACCGTGCGCCTGCCGCGCGAGGCGCTGAACCGCAGGCCACACGAATTCTCCGGCGGGCAGCGCCAGCGCATCGGCATCGCACGGGCGCTCGCGGCCGAGCCCGAGTTGATCGTCTGCGACGAGGCGGTCTCGGCGCTCGACGTCTCGGTCAAGGCGCAGATCGTGAACCTGTTACAGGATCTCCAGCGCGAGTTCGGCCTGGCATTGCTGTTCATCAGCCATGATCTCGCCATCGTCGAGCACATGACTCACCGTGTCGCGGTGATGTATCTCGGCAAGATCGTCGAGGTGGCGCCGCGCCGGGAGATCTTTGCCGCGCCAAGACATCCCTACACCAAGGCGCTGCTCTCGGCCGTCCCGCTGCCGGAGCCCGGAGCCAAGCGCAATCCCATCATTCTCGGGGGCGACGTGCCGAGCCCGATCAATCCGCCGAGCGGATGCCGTTTCCACACCCGCTGCCCGTTCGTCTTCGACCGCTGCCGATCGGAAGAGCCGGAGCTTCGCTCGACCGAGGGGCGGCAATGGGTGGCCTGCCATCTGGATGCGCTGCCGTCCGGATAGAACTGCGGGCGCCGAATTTCCTGTCGCAGATCTGCGTCACTTCCTGTGATATGGAGTGCCGGACCATCAAAGTTCGGGCGATTTTAAAGACCAGGGAAGGACACAACATGCTCAAGGGCATCAACCCACTGCTCAACGCCGATGTGCTCTATGCCTTGCGTGCAATGGGACACGGAGATCGCCTCGTGGTCTGCGACACCAATTTCCCGGCCGACTCGATCGCGCGCCAGACCGCATTCGGCGAGCTCCTGCGCATCGACAATGTCGGCACGGCCCAGGCGATCGAAGCCATTCTCTCGGTGATGCCGCTCGACACGTTCGTCGAGGATGCCGCGATCCGAATGGAGATCGTCGGCCAGCCTCATGAAGTGCCGCCGGTGCAGCGCGAGGTGCAGGCCGTGATCGACCGCGCCGAGGGGCGCTCCTGGCCGCTTGTCGGAGTGGAGCGCCATGCTTTCTATGAAAGGGCCAGGACGGCCTATTGCGTGATCGCCACCGGGGAGCGCCGCTTCTATGGCTGCTTCCTGTTCTCCAAGGGCGTGATCGCGCCTGACGCAGAGTAGCAGGCCCCCGTTCAATTGACGTTGTCCCGCAGCATGTTGCGGAAAGCAATTGTGACGGCGGCGACTCCGGTCGTGCCGTGCATCAGTGCGATCTCGCCCTGCTGCTCGTGACGGATGGCGTGAGCCATGATGCGCAGGCGCAGATCGCCGTTTCCGTGCCACATCTGATCGGCCATCTTGACCGCGCCTCTGTGGTGCTTGCTCATCGCCTCCACGAAGGCCGTGTCGAACTGCTCCGATGGAGCGGTCTTGACCTGGAGCATCTCGGCTTGCGTCAGGAATCCCGGCATGGCCGCTCGTTCCTCCGTGCTGCAATCGGGCATCTCGGTGTCGAACCAGCTCAGCCACCAGTTCTCGAAGATACGGATTTCGCCGAGCTGGCTCGCGAGCATCAGCTGAGCAAGCTTTCGCAGGTGCGGATCCTGCGCGCGCTCTGCGGCGAGCCGCGCGAGCTCGATGCCCTGGGCGTGATGCGTCGACATGTGGCGGATATAAACCTGGTCTGCATCCCTGTCGTCGCCGGTCCACGGCAGCTCGTAGCCATGGCTGCCGAACAGCGCGATCGTGCCAAGCACGGCAATCGTGGACAGCGCGGCCCGCATCCACATGTTGGTGAAACGTACGTCACGCCCCGGCGCATGGCCGCGCGCCCAGCG
>NZ_JADFUE010000070.1:0-29913 GCF_054967145.1 Bradyrhizobium sp. UFLA06-24 | reverse complement strand
TCCGAAGGATTTTGCGGCCGCCAAAGCCGAAACCTCTCGATCAGCGAATTAGTGAACATGCACAATTGCGAGCGCAGCGAAGCAATCCAGAATTCTCGCCGCGGAAAGACTCTGGATTGCTTCGCTACGCCCGCAATGACGGAGAGTCAGGACGCAGCCCGCTTCCTCTTAGCATTCAGCGCGGTCGCAACCCGGCTCACGGGCGGCTTGCCCAGCACGGCGCTCATTGCGTTCGTCGCCGCCAGCAGCTTCTCCATGTCTACGCCGGTCTTCACTCCCATGCCTTCGAGCATGTACACGACGTCCTCGGTCGCGACATTGCCGGTGGCGCCCGGTGCATAAGGACAGCCGCCGAGACCGCCGGCGGCGGCATCGATGACGCGGACGCCCTCTTCCATCCCGGCATAGAGATTGGCCAGCGCCTGACCGTAGGTATCGTGGAAATGCATTGCGAGCTTTGCTGCGGGGACGTTAGCGACCACGGCGCGCAGCATCTTCTTCGCCTTGTCAGGCGTGCCGACGCCGATGGTATCGCCTAGCGAAATCTCGTAGCAGCCGAGCTCCCACAGCGTGCCAGCGAGCTCGGCCACGGCCTTCGGCTTGATCTCGCCGTCGAACGGGCAGCCGAGCACGCAGGAGATGTAGCCGCGCACCTTGACACCGTCGGCCTTGGCGCGTGCCAGAACCGGCTTGAACCGCTCGATGGACTCCGCGACCGTGCAATTGATGTTGGCGCGGGAAAACCCTTCGGATGCTGCGGCGAACACCGATACGACTTTCGCGCCGGCCGCGCGCGCGGCATCGTAGCCCTTCTCGTTCGGTACGAGCACGTGGAATTCGGCCCCGCTCAAATGGGCGACGCCACGCAACACGGCCTCGGAGCTCGCCATCTGCGGGATCGCCTTGGGCGAGACGAAGGCTCCAACCTCGACCGTGTTGAGGCCGGCTCCGACCAGCGCCTCGATGAATGAGATGCGGGCCTCGACGCTGACTGACGTCTTCTCGTTCTGGAGGCCGTCGCGCGGCCCCATCTCGATGATGCGGACGGTATTGCCCATATCACTCTCCCGAGGGCTCGACCACGGCAAGCTCGATCCCTTCCTGCACGATGTCGCCGACCTTGCACCTGATGGACTTCAGTACGCCCGCAAACGGCGCGCGCAGCGTCTGCTCCATCTTCATGACTTCCAGGGTGAGAATCGGCGCGCCCTTCTCGAGCTTCGCCCCCTCCTCGGCCAGCACGGCGACGACCGTGCCGGGCAATGGCGCCGCGATCTTGTCCTCGCCGACATGCTCCTCGCTCTCGCCGCCGAACGGGTCGACCCAATGCAGGTCGAAGCGGCCGTTGCGTGTGCGCAAATAGAGCTCATGGCCGGCGATCACGGCGGCAACCGAGGATTTGACGCCATCGAGCGTCAGGTCGAAACCGCCGTCCTTCGGCGCGACCGCGAACGCCAGCTCGCGCTCGCCGATCACCAGCGTCGACGGCCCGCTGCCGTAATTGAGCGTGATCTTTTGCTCCGGCCCATGCCCGACGCGGAAGGCAAAGCTGCGCTGGCGGCGGCCGACCGGCTGCCAGCCGAAGGTCTGCCAAGGTGAATTTGCCTCGCTTTGTGCAGCTAACTGCTCATCATTGACGATCGCAGCCACCGCGGCGCAAAGCTCGAGCTCGCCGGGTGCTGGCGAGGTCTGCGTCAAGACCGCGAGCTCGCGCTCGATGAAGCCGGTGTCGATCGCGTTCGCCCGCATCTTCGCGTGCGTGACCAGGGCCGACAGAAACGGGATGTTGGTCACGATGCCGCGGGCGTCGGAGTCCTCCAGGGCGCGGTTGAGTCGATCGATCGCGACATCGCGCGTCGGCGCCCATGCGATCATTTTCGCCAGCATGGCGTCGTAATACGGCGATACACTGTCGCCCTCGCGGTAGCCGGCGTCGATGCGCAGCCCGCCGGTCTCCGGCGGCAGCCGCCAGGTCGAGATCCTGCCGACTGACGGCATGAAGTTCTTGGTCGGATTTTCCGCGTAGACGCGCGCTTCAACGGCGTGGCCGTTGAGCTTGATCTCGTCCTGCTTGAGGGGCAGCGCCTCGCCGAAGGCCACGCGCAATTGCCATTCGACGAGATCGATGCCCGTGATCAGCTCGGTCACGGGATGCTCGACCTGGAGACGCGTGTTCATCTCGATGAAGAACACGTCCTTGCCATCGGAGACGAACTCGATGGTACCGGCGCCGACGTAACTCACCGCACCCGCGGCCTTTCGCGCGGCCGCGCAGACGGTCTCTCGCTGGGCAGCGTTGAGTGTCGGCGACGGCGCTTCCTCGATCACCTTCTGGTGCCGGCGCTGCAAGGTACATTCGCGCTCGAACAGCGACAGGAGATTGCCGTGGCTGTCGCCGATGATCTGCACCTCGATATGCCGGGGATTGTCGACATATTTCTCGATCAGCATGCGATCGTCGCCGAACGCGGCCTTGGCCTCGCGCTTGGCGCTGACGATCGCCGGCGCAAGCTCCTCCGCCGAACGCACAATGCGCATGCCGCGGCCGCCGCCGCCGGCGGAGGCCTTCACCAGGATGGGGAAGCCGATCTTGTCCGCCGCCTTCGCCAGCGTCGCATCGTCCTGGGCCTCGCCGTGATAGCCTGGCACCAGCGGCACCCCGGCCTTCTCCATCAGCGCTTTGGAGCCCGACTTCGAGCCCATCGCATTCATCATCTCGGCTGTCGGGCCGACGAAGACGAGACCGGCATCGAGGCAGGCCTGTGCGAATCCGGCATTCTCGGACAGGAAGCCGTAGCCGGGATGCACGGCTTCAGCGCCGGTCTTCTTCGCGGCCTCGATCAGCCGCTCGACGTTGAGATAGCTGTCGCGGGCGCGCGCGGGCCCGAGCAGCACGGCCTCGTCCGCGAGCGCGACATGCATCGCATCGCGGTCGGCCTCGGAATAAACCGCGACGGTGCGCAGGCCCATGGCACGGGCGGTGCGGATGATGCGGCAGGCGATCTCGCCGCGGTTGGCGATCAGGAGCGTGCGAAAACGACGGTAGAGTTTTGAACGGTCCATCGCATCACATCCTGAACAGGCCGAATTTCGTCGGTTCGATCGGCGCGTTCGACGCCGCCGAGAGGCCGAGGCCGAGCACGAGGCGCGTGTCCGCGGGATCGATCACGCCGTCGTCCCACAGGCGCGCGGTCGCGTAATAGGGATGTCCCTGGCTCTCATATTGCGCGCGGATCGGCTCGCGGAATTTGTCTTCCTCTTCCCTGGACCAGCTCTCGCCCTTGGCCTCGATATTGTCGCGGCGGACCTGGCTCAGCACCATCGAAGCCTGCTCGCCGCCCATCACCGAGATGCGCGCATTCGGCCACATCCAGAGGAAGCGCGGCGAATAGGCACGGCCACACATGCCGTAATTGCCGGCGCCGTAGGAGCCACCGATCACCACGGTGAATTTCGGCACCGAGGCGGTCGCAACCGCGGTCACCAGCTTGGCTCCGTCGCGCGCGATGCCGCCGGCCTCGTATTTCTTGCCGACCATGAAGCCGGTGATGTTCTGCAGGAACACCAGGGGAATGCCGCGCTGGCAGCACAGCTCGATGAAATGCGCACCCTTCAGCGAGCTCTCGCTGAACAGAATGCCGTTGTTGGCGATGATGCCGACCGGATAGCCCCAGATATGGGCAAAGCCGCACACCAGCGTCGTGCCGTAGAGTTTCTTGAATTCGTCGAATTCCGAGCCGTCGACAACGCGGGCGATGATGTCGCGCACGTCGAACGGCTTCCTGCCGTCGACCGGCACCACGCCGTAAATCTCCTCCGCGGCAAACAGCGGATCGCGCGGTGGATGCATGTTGAGGTTCGGCCGCGCCGAAGGTTTGAGCGTACCGACGATGCGGCGGGCAATGCCGATCGCATGCGCATCGTTCTGGGCGTAGTGGTCGGTCACGCCCGACTGCCGCGAATGCACGTCGGCGCCGCCGAGTTCTTCGGCGCTGACGACCTCGCCGGTCGCGGCCTTCACCAGCGGCGGGCCGCCGAGAAAGATCGTGCCTTGATTCCGCACGATAATGCTCTCGTCCGACATCGCCGGCACATAGGCGCCGCCGGCCGTGCACGAACCCATCACGATCGCGAGTTGCGGAATGCCTTGTGAGGACATCTGCGCCTGGTTGTAGAAGATGCGGCCGAAATGCCGCTCATCCGGAAAGATCTCGTCCTGCAGCGGCAGGAAGGCGCCGCCGGAATCGACCATGTAGACGCAAGGGAGATTGTTCTGCCGCGCGATGTCCTGCGCGCGCAGATGCTTCTTCACGGTCATTGGATAATAGGTGCCACCCTTGATGGTGGCGTCGTTGGCGACCACGACGCATTCGCGGCCCGAAATCCGCCCCACCCCGGTGACGATGCTCGCCGAATGCACATCACCGCCATAGAGGCCATGAGCCGCCAGCGGCGACAGCTCCAGGAACGAGGTGCCGGGGTCGAGCAGCAGATCGACGCGCTCGCGCGCCAGCATCTTGCCGCGCGCGGTGTGGCGGTTGCGCGAGGCCTCGCCGCCGCCGCCAGCGACCTGGGCGAGCTTCTCGCGCAAGTCCGCGACGAGCGCGCGCATGGCGTCCGCATTGCGCGCAAAATCTGACGACGAGGGATCGATGCTGGAATGGAGCGGCATGTTGATTCCAATGAGGTGAAGGTTTTAAGCCGTCTCGGACATCAGCTCGCGGCCGATCAGCATGCGGCGGACCTCTGACGTCCCCGCGCCGATCTCATAGAGCTTGGCATCCCGCCAGAGCCGGCCGACCGGAAACTCGGACGTGTAGCCGACGCCGCCGAGCGCCTGGATCGCCTCGCCGGCCATCCACGTCGCCTTCTCCGCGGAATAAAGGATCGCGGCTGCGGCATCCTTGCGCAGCGTGCGTGCGTGATTGGCCCGGTCGCACGCCTTGCCGACGGCGTAGACATAGGCGCGTGTGGCCTGCCAGGTCGCGTACATGTCGGCGAGCTTGCCCTGCATCAGCTGGAAATCGCCGATCGGCTGACCGAACTGCTTGCGTTCGTGCATGTAGGGCACCACGGCATCCATGCACGCCGCCATGATGCCGAGCGGGCCGCCGGACAGCACCGCGCGCTCATAATCGAGGCCGGACATCAGCACCTTGACGCCCTCACCCACCTTGCCCAGCACGTTCTCTTCCGGCACCTCGCATTCGTCGAAGAACAGCGGGTAGGTGTTGGAGCCACGCATGCCGAGCTTGTCGAGATGCTGGCCGTGCGTAAAACCCTTGAAGCCTTTCTCGATCAGGAAGGCGGTCATGCCGCGCGGACCGGCCTCAGGATCGGTCTTGGCGTATACCACGAGCACGTCGGCGTCGCCGCCATTGGTGATCCACATCTTCGAGCCGTTGAGCACATAACGGTCGCCGCGCTTGTCGGCGCGCAGCTTCATCGAGACGACGTCGGAGCCAGCGCCCGGCTCGGACATCGCGAGCGCGCCGACATAGGCGCCGGAGATCAGCTTCGGCAGATAGCGCTGCCGCTGTGCGTCATTGCCGTTGCGGCGGATCTGGTTGACGCAAAGGTTGGAGTGGGCGCCGTAGGACAGTCCGATCGCGGCCGAGCCGCGGGAAATCTCCTCCATGGCGACAATATGGGCGAGATAGCCCATGTTGGAGCCGCCATATTGCTCCGGTGCGGTCATGCCGAGCAGCCCGAGGTCGCCGAAGCGCTTCCAGAGGTCGGCCGGGAACAGATTGGCCTTCTCGACCTCGGCCGCGCGCGGGGCCACCTCCGCCTCGACAAAAGCGCGCACGGTATCGCGCAGCATGCTGATGTCTTCGCCCAGATCGAAATCGATGCTCGGGATGTTCAAGGCGATTCCTCCTGGGATCTTGCAAGGTCTTGTCGGCCCCGACCCTAACTCCACCCGGGCACCGGGGCGGTCGAAAAGGTTGCATTTTCCGCCAAGTTTGGCGAGGATTTTCCGAGGGATTTCGATGACCTTTCAGGCCGCAACCGCCACACCCCGCCGCGCCATGACCCCTGCCGCCTTCGTCCGGGGCGTGGTCGCCGCCTATGCCCGTTATGGCAGGGATCCGGCCGAGGCGCTGAGCAAGGGTCAGGTCCTCCCCGATCTCCTGGGATCCCGGGATGGGCGGGTGACGGCCGCCCAGTTCGAGGCGCTCGCCGGCCATGCCATGCGCGAGCTCGACGACGAGGCGCTCGGCTGGTTCTCGCGCCGGCTGCCCTGGGGCAGCTATGGCATGCTGTGCCGCGCCTCGATCACCGCACCGACGCTCGAAGTCGCGCTCAAGCGCTGGTGCCGGCATCATCGCCTGCTGACCGAAGACGTGTTGTTCGAGCTGGCCACCGGCGAGGAGACCGCGACCATCTCGATCCGCGAGCAGCGCGAGCTCGGCGATCTGCGCGAGTTCTGCCTCGTCACCCTGCTCCGCTACGTGCTCGGCTTCTCGTGCTGGTCGATCGATTCCACGATCGCTTTGCGAGCGGCGGAATTTCCTTATGCCGAGCCCGGCCACGTCTCGGTGTACCCGACGATCTTCTGCAAGACCGTCCGCTTCGACGCGGGCCGCGCCAGCATCTGCTTCGACCGGCACTATCTCTCGCTGCCGCTGACGCGCAGCGCGGCCGATCTCGACAGCATGCTCAAGGGCGCGCTGCGCCTGACCGTGCTGCCCTATCGGCCCTATCGACGCGACCGCCTCCTGGTCGAGCGTGTCCGGCGCGTGCTGCGCGCGGCGCGCGGACGCAGTCTCGGCGCCGAGGATGTCGCCAGCGAGCTCGCGCTCTCCACCCGCACCATGCATCGCCGTCTGCGCGAGGAGGCAACCTCGTTGCGCGAGCTCAAGGAGGAGGCAAAGCTCGAACTCGCCAAGCTGGAACTGATGCGCGGCCGCACCCCGATCAAGCGGATCGCGGAGATCGCCGGCTTCCGCAACGAGAAGAGCTTCTCGCGCGCTTTCCGCAACTGGACCGGCGCCAGCCCGCGCGAGTTTCGCGGCCGCTATCGCTGAGGCGCGAGCGATGTCGCGTGCTTGTCACAAATTTACGGCCCCCCAGATCACCTCGGAGGCCGCAAAGCTCGAAACGGCTTCTAACGCTCTGCGTTAGTTCGAGTTGGTCTGGGCGCCCGGACGGAGCTTCGGGTGCCTGGTCTGCTTCGGCTGGAAGGCGAGCGCGTCGCTGGCGGTCTTCGCGCCGCCGCTCTGCGAGCAAGTACCGCCGATGCCGCCAGCTGCGGACCGGCAGGCTTCCATGGTCGGATAGCCGCAACCGTGAGCGGCCTGGGCGCCGTTGGTAATGCAGTAGTCGTCAGCCTTCGCGGTCGGCGCCGTCAAAACCAGAAACGCAGATGCAGCCAGCGTCGCAGCGGAAGCTGCGAACGTCTTCGAAATCGAGGTCATGTTGTCTTTCCTGCTTAAGGAGTCCCACAAAACAATCCTCGGCATGCGACGCAGGCTGAGGGTTCACACCTCGGATGTAGGCCGCGCCCATGAGCCGACAATCACGGCCCAGCGCATTGCAGCACTTCGCAAATCACATGTCTTTGTTATGTGATCTAGTAAGCTATATAATGCCACGAAGCTGTATAATTCCTGTCGTGAAGCGCGAAATCCCTAACCTGCAGATGCTGCAGCCACGACATCGGGCACGGGCAGCGGCACGTCTTTCGCAACGCCCAGCACCGGAAAGCTGCGGACGTTCTTTACGTTCGGCATGGCCGCGAAATGCAAAAGCTGCCGGCGCATGCTCTCGACGCTCGGCGCGACGCATTTGAGCAGATAGTCGGTGTCGCCCGAAATTCGCCAGCACTGCTGGA
Organism: Bradyrhizobium sp. UFLA06-24; assembly: GCF_054967145.1. Lineage (NCBI taxonomy): Bacteria > Pseudomonadati > Pseudomonadota > Alphaproteobacteria > Hyphomicrobiales > Nitrobacteraceae > Bradyrhizobium > Bradyrhizobium sp. UFLA06-24. The sequence goes on along the minus strand of NZ_JADFUE010000070.1, from coordinate 22,076 downwards.
TCCGCGGGATCGCCGATATCGCCACCTCGAACGCCTCCAGCACCGGCTGCGCCTGGCTGCCGAGCTGGATCGAGACGAACGACACAACCTCGTAGCCGAGCAACCGCTCGTCGATCACGGCGCGCACCGCGCGGATCACGCCGCGACTGAACAGTGATTTGAGCCGCCGCAGGCAGTTCGGTGCGGACACGCCGACGCGCAGCGCCAGCTCGTTGTTGCGAACCCGCCCGTCCTGCTGCAGTTCGGAGATTATCTTCAGATCGACGCCGTCGAGCTGGTCACGCCCGGCCATCCCCTGTCCTCGTCATGGTCGTGTCATGCGAGGCAGCGAAGCACGTGGGACAAGGAGTGCCAAGGGGCTGTTCAGCGGGACTGCCGAAGGGGGACCCTCAGTGCGTCCAGGGCTCGCCGCGGCGGAAGGAGAAATTGTCGGCGTAGGCGATCTGCCGGTGCGCCGATTCCTTGGGCTCGATCACCTGGTAGGCGATGCCCTTGCGCTCGCAATAGGCGACCGCCTCCTCCTTGGTGTGGAAGCGCAGCGTGATCTGCTGCTTCATGTCACCGGACGAGGTCCAGCCCATCAGCGGCTCGACGGCACGCGGCTGCTCCGGCTCGTAATCGAGCTGCCATTCGCGGGTCTTGGACCGGCCGGATTGCATCGCGTTCTTGGCGGGCTTGAAAATGCGTGCGGTCATTGGCGGTCCGGCCTCTCCGTCTTTCGTTCGATTTTAGTGCGTCACGGTAGCGATTGGTGGAAACCGTGGGCATAGTATAGAGACACCTTTGGGGAACTGATCGGTGATTCCGGCCCTCCGGGGTCCCTCACCGACGGGTATAGTCATTATGCTGCACTGTGACAATTGCGTACCCGCCGTCCGCCCGGGAATCCCGCCCGGCGGCCAAGCCTTGCCAAAATCTGCCTTGCCAAAATCTGCCTTGCCAAAATCTGCCTTGCCAACATTTGCCTCGCCGACACCAGCACATCCGTCCCCCTCGAGAGCTTCCGTCGCATGGCCTTTCTGAACATCAACGCCACGCTGCCCGAAAAGGGTCGTGACCTCAGGCTCGACCTGTTCCGCGGCATCGCCAATTGGGCGATCTTTCTCGATCACATCCCCGACAACATCGTGAACTGGATCACGACGCGCAACTACGGCTTTTCCGACGCCGCCGACCTGTTCGTCTTCATCTCGGGCTACACGGCATCGTTCGTCTATGCGCGCATGATGCTGGAGCGCGGCTTCATCGTCGGCGCCACCCGCCTCACCAAGCGGGTCTGGCAGCTCTACGTCGCCCACATCATCCTGTTCGTGATCTACATCGCCTCGATCAGCTATCTGGCGCTGCGCTTCGGCGATTCCGAGATGATCAACGAGTTCAACGTCGCCGGTCTCGTCGACAACGCCACGGAGACGCTGCGCCAGGGCCTGTTCCTGCGCTTCAAGCCGCTCAATCTCGACGTGCTGCCGCTCTACATCGTGCTGATGGGCCTGTTTCCGCCGGTGCTGTGGTTCATGCTGCGCAAGCCGGATCTGACGATGGTGCTCTCCATCATTCTCTGGCTGACTGCGCGTCATTTCAGCCTGAACCTGACCGCCTATCCGGCCGGCCAATGGTACTTCAACCCCTATTGCTGGCAGGTGCTGTTCGTGTTCGGCGCCTGGTGCGCGATGGGCGGTGCGCGCCGCTCGATGACGCTGATCAATGCGCCCGTGACGCTGTGGCTCTGCCTCGGCTATCTCCTCTTCGCACTGGTCATGACCATGGCCGGCCGCTTCCCCACCCTCGGCGGCATGTTCCCGGAATGGCTGTTCTCGACGTTCAATCCGAACGACAAGACCAACCTCGCGCCCTACCGTTTCATCCATTTCGTCGTGATCGTGATCCTGGTGATCCGCTTCGTGCCGAAGGACTGGCCGGGCCTCGAGTGGAAGATCTTCGATCCGGTGATCGTTTGCGGGCAGCAATCGCTCGCCGTGTTCTGCGTCGGCGTGTTCCTGTCCTTCGTCGGCCATTTCGAGCTGTCGATGAGCTCGGGCTCGCTGTTTGCGCAGCTCTTCGTCTCCATCGCGGGCATCGCGATCATGACGACGGTCGCCTATTACATCTCCTGGTCGAAGCGGCAGGACAAGCCGCTGAAGCCGCCGCCGGCGAAGCCTGCAGTGAGCCCCGCGGCCAAGGCGGCCTGAAACGCCCGCTGTTCCAAGCGAGCGTCGAAACTTCAACGGGCATGCCGGGCCCGGCCTTGTCCGGGATCGGTTTGACCTGCGTCAACCGGGGGCGATGCCGGTGGGCCTAGTGTCTGTCGGACACACGCCGCCGCGATGTCGGCGGTCTCCTCTCGGACAAGGCCCAAGCACATGCCCTCTCATTTTCACGCCGTCGTCTGGATCGATCATTCGCAGGCCCGGATCTTCCATCTCGGCCTGAGCGGTTCCGATGAAGTCACCTTGCACCCGCAGCTGGCGACGCGGCATCTCCATCACAAAGCCAATGCCATCGGCAGCGGTCATGCCGCACCCGACAAGACCTTCTATGCCGAGGTGACCAAGGCGATCACCGATGCCGGCGAGATCCTCATCATCGGTCCGGCAGGCGCGAAGACGGAACTCGCCAGCCACATCCGTGCTCATGCGCCCGAGGTCGCCAAGCGGATTGCCGCGGTGGAAGCAGCCGATCATCCCTCGGACAACGAAATCGTTGCCTACGCGAAGCGCCATTTCAAATTGCCGCTGCCACGCATTCAGGCGCCGGGAGCAGCCGCGGGCGAGCGACACGCGGGTTGAGGGCAAAACCTCCGGCTCAGGCCGCCGCCTCGCCGTCGTATTCGGTGAATTTCTTGTAGATCCAATCGCGGCCGTCGTGACGGCGCCACACCTTGCCGTAGACGAGCTGCCCGTTGATCGAGCGGCGCGGCACGATGACGGTCCAGAGGTGCCAGATCCCGGTCCAACTCGGCCGCTGACGGAGAGTCTTCGAGGTGAGATCGAAAGCCATGACGGACAACTCGCGCGAAACGAAACGCCGCGACGAATGTTATCTCGCCTGAGCCGCAGATAGGGCGTCGTCGCGTGCCGGGACGCTTTGATAGCAATCATCGACACGGCCGCAAGGACAGCCCGCGCTTAACCTAACCGATCAACCTTACCCGCCGGCATGCAGCTGTGTTGCCGGTTGAAAGGCTTGCCTATATTTCCTAAGATGCTTGCGCATTTGAGAATTGGCATGCCGCTTTGCGAGGCTTGCCTGGTGATTTCGAACTCGGACTGAATTTCGAGAAGCTCATCGCGCTGGTTGACGTCTATGGATTTCCACTGTGCCTATTTGCGTCTGGCGATGACGTCGCCGCCCCCGACGCCCCATGCAAGGCCAATCCCGGAGTGGCGGACAAAAGCTGCCAACGACAATTATCCGGTCTGGCCGCTGATCCCGTTTCCGGCGGGCTGGCACGCCTCGAACTGAACCGGAAAAGGCGCAACGCCGCGCAAGCGGAGTATCATCGCTTGGCGGCGTCCGTTTAGGCATTGGGCGCTGAAATCCCCAACACTCATGTGTCTATGGCGACACCCAAAGGTTCGATGAAGTTTTGGTAATCCTGCGCCCGTCAACCCGCGTGAATCCTTGGGTGAATCGCGCAAGACTCGTGCGACGAAAGGACAGGCAGTCCGGGTTTGACGTCGCGCCTGACCGCCTCGGGGCCGCCGCTTCATCCTCATCCGGGACCGCGGCGATGGGCAGCCGTTCAGGAGCCGCTGGCCGCGGACGCGCCGTTGGTGCTGAGAGTCCCCTGCGCATTATAGGTCTGTCCCGCCTGGCTGCCCTGACTGGCTTGCGAGCTGGCCGCGGAGGTCTCCACTTCGGTGGTCCCGTCGGAATAGGTGATCGTCGTCGTCGTGATCCCGTTGATGGTGGTGGAGACCTCGCTGACGATGGACTTGGAAGCACCGCCGCCGGACCCCGAGCTGCCGCCGGCCGATTGCGACGACGCGGTTGACGATGTCGCCGCGGCCGACGAGGTCGATGAAGTTGATGACGTGGCGGACGTCGCCGAGGACGATGTCGCGGCGCTCGACGGCGTCGCCGTCACAGCGGCGGTGGAAGATGCAATCGCACTGATCGACATGAAAACCTCGTCTGAAGGGACCTTAAGGGCACAACGTTGGCGTGACCTCTTCTTCCCCTTCAACGGCGGACGCGCGGGAAGCAGGCGCCGCACGTAGTAAAAAAACGACGACGCGCACGCGCATCTGCGCATTCCACGGGGCAACCAATCCATCCGCCGCGCGTTGCAGGGTTTTCCCGCCTGTCCAGATGGTTCGAGCGCAGCTCCCTCCGCTTTCCGGGCGCCATGAACGGACAGTCATTCCGTCTCACGTCCGTGTGACCTGGAGCGTGGCCGGTGAATTTTCGCGAGCAAGGCGAGACCAATGAAGAACGGGCCGCTGGCCAAGGGGATGCTGTGAGCCAAGTTGAGACGACCGAGAAATTGTCCGAGGCGGAGCAGCCCCGGACGTCGCTGTTTGCAATCTGCTGGCTTGGGATCGCGGCGATTGCGATGTTGGGTTGGATTTGCGCCCTGGGCTGGCTGGCCTGGCGCCTCGCGAATTGGGCTCTGTTCTGAAGTCTGCGCTGGCCGGCGTGGCGCGCCGGCGGCCGCGATCACATCAATAGTGGTAGTTCACGCCGATCGTCGCAGCATGGATCGTGTACTTGAGATGGGCGCAGCCGGCCTGTCCGCCGCCGACAAAGCCGCCCGCATCGCGAGGGCATCGCTGCATTAACTGCGGCGACGAAGTCCCCGCCCGATTGGTTTACCTGCGATTGATCCCCGCGCTCCGCGCAACTATTATGCTGGCGCTGGGTGTGGGGTCTGGGAAGAAATCGTGAAGTTTCGGGTATTGGCGGTCACTGCCGTACTGGCGGTCTACGTGCCGTTTGCGTTGTATTTTGCGAGACAGCCCGTCGTCCCTGATGAGGGGCTGCTGCAGCGCCCGTTCCCGCATCAGGGGCTGTATTCATGGCTCGCGCGCCCGCTGGTGCCGGGCTCGCTGACGGACAGTCCGGACGCGCCGCGTGCGGCGACGCTTGTCGTCCTCGAGGATGGACATCCCCTCGGGCCCGGCCACACCGAACTCAGCGAGATCACATACAACGGCTCTGGCCGCTATCGCTACTGGAGCAGCCCGCAGGAGGGGCGAATCCTGGTGTTCTCGACCTCGGACAATTCCGACCCCAACACCAACGGCCGCACCTACCGCATCGTCGATCCCGGTGCGCATGAGCCCTATTCGGACGCCCGCCGGCGCTGAGCGGACCAAGCTCTGCCTCTCGGCCGGCTTCTTTGTTTGGAAAGCTCCGGATTGTCACTGCCGGACCCGGCGTGGTCGGGGCAGCTGGATTCGAACCAACGACCTGCAGTACCCAAAACTGCCGCGCTACCAGGCTGCGCTATACCCCGAATGTCCGGCGAGCCCCGTCGATACACGCTTCCAGGAGAGCCAGCAAGCGTCCAGCCGCCAGTCAGGGCGGCCAAGTCCGCACCATCAGGACCTATTTATTGCCGAACAGCGGGTGGCCGACCCGATCGCCGACACGGATGCCGTATTTCTGCGCAGTTCCCGCCACCACCTCCAGCACGGCCCGGGCGGGGCCCCGTGACGAGATGATCTTGGTCGAGAGCGGCTCGGTATTTTCCGCGATTCGCAGGATGCGGCCGTCGGCGCGAATGAAGATCATGTCGAGCGAGACGTAGGTATTCTTCATCCACATCGACACTTCCTGCTCGGGATTGAAGTCGAACAGCATGCCTTTGCCGTCGGCCAATTCCTTCCGGTACATCAGCCCGGTCTGCTTCTCCTCCTCCGTGGTCGCCATTTCCACCGAGAACACCTGTACGCCGTTCCTGGTGACGATCTCGAGCGGCTGGAAGCTGGCGGCGCGAGCAGGCGCGCCAGCGACAGCCAAGCCGACAAGAACGAGAACGGCGGCAAGCCAGCCCTGGGTGCGGGACCAGGCGACCTTTCGATCAAAGTGCATGGGCGGGAAACTCGGCAGGGAAATTCTGAACGACAAGGACTGGCCTAACGGCTTCGGACTGCGACATCCTTACGCGGCCACCGTCCGAAAAGCCAGAAGCGCGCGACCCCGGTCGCGCGCTTCTGCTCACGAATACGATAATTTGAAGCCGCTAGTGCGACTGCAGGCCCGGCGAACCGGTCTCGGGATGGATCTCGGCCGCCATCATGCCCTTGGAGCCCGGTCCGAACCGGACCAGCACATATTGGCCCGGCCGCAGCTCGGTCATGCCGAAGCGACGCAGCGTCTCCATGTGCACGAAGATGTCGGGAGTGCCCTCGCCGCATGTCAGGAAGCCGAAGCCGCGCAGCCGATTGAACCATTTGACCTGGGCACGCTCGAGCCCGCTGGTCGCGGTGACCGTGACGTGGGTCCGCGGCGGCAGCATCTGCGCTGGATGGATCGCAGTCGACTCGTCCATCGAGACCACGCGGAAGGCCTGATAGCCCTTGGCGCGCTGGATGCACTCGACGACGATGCGGGCACCCTCATAGGCAGTCTGGAAACCGTCGCGCCTAAGCACGGTAACGTGCAGGAGAACGTCGGGCCAGCCATTGTCGGGAACGATGAAGCCGTAGCCCTTTGAGGCATCAAACCATTTGATGACGCCATGAACCTCGACGAGGTTGGCACTGCCCTCACCTAACCCGGTGAACGGACTGAGCGCGCTATCGCGACCGGCGCCGTGCTCGCCCGCCGCGGGAACTCCCAGCTTCTTGGACTCAAATCCGTCCGACGACCCCATAACCCCGGACCCCACACATGCCATGCAACCCGCCACATTGGCGGCGCTCGAATCACGCGTCTTAAGAGAATCTTCTCACTTCGACGCGACGCGAATCTTTCGACTCAAAAGATAACACTCCGGGTTGCGGCGCATAGACAAAAAAGAGATTCGCCGGAACCTATGAACAGCTTGCACAGCCGCGAATCAAACTAACGCCTCAATTGCCGACAAACGGTCCGAGCGTTTCGCCGATGTCGTGGCGGATGACGAGATCGGCGATGTCGTCCTGCTCAGTCGGCTCGCGATTGATGATCACCAAACGCGCACCGGCCTCCTTCGCCATCATCGGAAAGCCCGCCGCCGGCCACACCACGAGCGAGGAACCGATGGCGATGAAGAGATCGCAGGCCCGTGACAGCTCGGTCGCGCGCTGCATTTCATCCTCCGGCATGGCCTGACCGAATGAGATCGTTGCGGTTTTCACCGGCTCGTCGCATGCGCTGCAATTCGGCGCGGCACCGTCGGCGTCGAACCGGCGCTTCACCCAGTCGAGCTGATAGACCTGCCCGCATCCGATGCAGCGCGCGTAAGTGGTGTTGCCATGAAGTTCAATCACCCGCTCGGGAGCGAAGCCGGAGACCTGATGAAGATTGTCGATGTTCTGGGTGATGACCGCCGGGATCTTGCCGGCGCGATGCAACGAGGCCAGCGCGCGATGGCCGCGGCCGGGCCTGGCTGCGGCGAACACCTCCTCCATTGCAAAACGGCGGCGCCAGGATTCGTCGCGCGCGGACTGGCTGGCGACGAACTCGCCGAACTCGATCGGGCGATTGCGCGTCCAAATTCCGCCCGGTGAGCGGAAGTCCGGGATACCGCATTCGGTCGAGATGCCGGCGCCGGTGAACGGCACGATGATCTTGGCTCTTGCGATCATGTCGCCGAGTTGTTCGACGCCGCTCTGAAGGTCCTTTGCAATCACGCGCCGCCTCCCCGATTCAATGTCGCGCCAGCTGCACCAGATTCAAGCGACAAGATTGTTGACGCTCTTATCCACCGCCGTGCAAGTCGCATCCGACAATGGGCGGCAATTTTTTCCGCCCCTCGCATATCACAATCCTGCAATGCCTCCTCCCCATTGACGCCCCAATCAGAAGCGCAAATGGATGTGTTGACGCGACTCAACGTGATTGCGGCGGCAGTGCTTGAGTTCAGAAGAGCAAGAAGACTCAGGTGTAGTGGGGATTTGACATGACCGAAGACGAACAACGCAAAATCCGCGAACGTGAAGAGATCGCCGCGCGTGTCGCCGCCTTCCGTGCCACACAGGAAAAATTCAAGCGCGAGCGCGAGGAGTACTTCGTCTCGACGCTCGATAACGCCCGCAAGGTGGAACGGCCTTCGCTCTGGCCGTAAGACATCGCACCGACATTCGTGCGCACGAAAAAAGCCCGGAGCATCGCTCCGGGCTTTTCGATTCGTCAGCTGTTACCAGCGCCGATAGTAATGGTGGTGCCGATAATAGGGTCCACCATAGTAGGCGTACGGGCCAGGTCCGTAATCATAATAGGCCGGGCCGCCGTAATAGCCGTAGCCCGGACCGTAATAGCCGTACGGATGGGACGCCGCGACTGCGCCCGCCGTGATCGCGCCGGCGGCGAGACCGAACGCCAAGCCCGGGCCGATCCCGCGCGCCTGCGCAGGTGCGGGCGCCGCGACAGCGGTGGCGCCGACGGCGGCGACGGTGGCCAGAACTGCGAGTGTCTTCCTCATGATCTCCTCCTTCGCATCCTGCGGAGACAACGCAGCCCCTCCGCAATGGTTCTCGTCTCCTGGAACCTGCGCCGCAGAAAGAATCTCCCCGCGGAAGGAACAAAGTCCGGAACCGCGGATTGGACTGGCAAGTGCGGTCACCTCCGCCATCCGGCTCGAGGCGACAGCGCGAAGCCCCGTCAGCATCTCCGCGGTGCTGGCGGGGTTTTCAGTTTTCGAGCGACAAAATTGGCAGCGGGCTTGCATTGCTGCCAAGGGGCGGAGATCGAGGAGGAAAGAGTGCCGATATCCGCTTTACTGGCCCGCATCCGCAAGCTTGTTCCCAAGAAGAACGCCCAGCATTACGACGAGATCGTCCGCAGTTTCGGCGTCGGTGCGTTGCGCCCGCCGCCCACTCCAATGAGTGACGGCGAACTCGCGCGCGCCATCGCCGAGTTCCTCAAGGATTCGCCCTCGACGGAATCGGTTGCGGCGCTAGGCCGGCGGCTCGATCCCACCTCGCCGCTTTGAGCGCGATGGGAACAAGTATCTCTCGCGCGCGTTGCTACTTTTCGGTGCGAAGAGGCTCGTCATGCCCGCCTGGCTCGAAGTCTTGCTCAACCTGTCCGGCTATGCCGGCTTCGTGGCGCTCGCAACCAGCGGCGTCGCATGCCCTCGGGAGTCCATCGACGACGAAGTCTCCGACGGCCAACGTTAGGTCTCTTGCGCGGCTCTAATCCCTAGGCTTGTTCGCTCCTGCCTTGGTGTGTTCCAGCTTTGCCTCCGTTTCGTTCGCAAAGAACGAATCGGAATCGACGAAATCAGCGCGCAGCACGTCTTAACAAATCGTTTGCGTGCGAATGAGTGCCGGATGCGGCGAGCGACCATCACGTCGCGCCATCGCTGGAAGGCGCGCCGCAACGCCTGCACCGTCGCGCGCCGGAGGCGCTCAAGCCGCGGCGCGCTTGGCGTTGCCCTTCTCTGAAAAGCATTCCAGGATCTGGATGCGGAGCTCTTCTGCGGCCGGGCCCTCGACCTTCCGGAGTTGATTCCAGAGCCGGATCACTTCGCGTTGTTTCTCGATCGTCATGAGTCATCTCCAAAGTGGATGACTCACTAGAACAAAATGAGAACAAAAAGTCCAGCCCCCGCACGGATTTCCCGTGCATGTCGCGTTGAACCTTTTCGGCGCGCCGCAGACCCATGGAAGCTGGGGATTTCAGCGCCCAGTCAATACGGCGGCGCCGCGGGGACGAACATATTCCGTCACCGCGGCGCTGTTGCTTTTTGGATTTTCAGCCGTACGTTAAAGTCATCGCCGACGGCCAGGCGCTGAAATCCCATCGCCGTCGGCAAGAGAGCCCCGTGCGCAAGCGCGGGGTTTTTCTTTTGGGAGATCGCGCAGACCGCGCGCCAGGGCCGTATCAGACGGCGTCCTTGGCCACCTTCAGCGGCGAGGCCTTCACCGACTTGCTCGCCGGCTTCGCAGCGAACTGCATCGGCTCCTTGGTGAAGGGATTGATGCCCATGCGGGCTTCGGTCGCGGGCTTGTTGACCACCGACATCTTCACGAAGCCGGGAATGACGAACTCGCCGGACTCGTTGAGCTCCTTGTAACCGACCGTCGCCATGTACTCGATGACCGACTTCACGTCGTTCTTCGCAAGCTGCGTGCCTTCCGCAATTGCATCAATCAATTGGGTCTTGGTCATCTTCGCCATGTCTGGATTTCCTCTGAATTGGGTGCGCGCGAGCCGCGCTGTAGCTTTGTCCGGCAAGCGGTAAAACTACGCGGGCAGCGCGTCGGTTCAGGCCGGTGGCCATGAAGCAGCCGGGCTTAGAACCCATTGAGGCCGAAAACGCAAGCAGCAGTTCGACGCGAGTTCCGTCGTGTTCGGCTATTTCTCCTGGGCCATACCGGCGAGATATCTGGCCGGCGGTTTTCCCAGCGCCTTCCTGAACATCGTGATGAAGGCCGTGACGGATTCATAGCCGAGTTCGGCGGAGACCTGCTGCACGCTGGCGCCCGATGCGAGCTCGCGGATCGCAACGATCAGATGCAATTGCTGACGCCAGCGTCCGAAGGTCAGCCCGGTCTCTTTCGCGATCAGACGTGCAAGGCTGCTTTCGCTGAGCGCGACGTGATCGGCCCATTGCGCCAGCGTGCGGCGGTCCGCCGGATTGTCGGCGAGGCTTGCAGCAATATGCTTCAGGCGCGGCTCGCGCGACAGCGGCAGATGCAATTGCTGCACGGGCATGCGCGGCAGCTCGCCGAGCAGCACGCCGATCAGGCGTTGCCGCCTCGCCTCCTCATGCTGCGTGCCGTCGGACAACTCGACGATCAATTCGCGCAGCAGCGGCGAGATCGAGATGGTGCAGCAGCGATCCGGCAGATCGACCAGCTCCGCCTCGACATAGACGAAGAACAGCCGCGCATTCGCGGTGGCGCGGTTGCTGTGCGGCATGCGGCACGGAATCCAGACCGCGCAATGCGGCGGCACCATCCACAAGCCGCTGGGAATGCGACACGTCACGCCGCCTCCAAGCGACACCACGAGCTGTCCCTTGCGGTGGCTGTGCTCGGGCACCTCTTCTTTGGTCCCGTCGGCATCGACGCGCACGGCAATGACGGGCGCGGACCGGTCGTCCACATCCAGATCAACCCAGGGATAGCGGAGCTTTTGCCTGATCATTGACGGTTTTTAGCTATCGATTGAAATTATATGCAAATTCATCCAAGTGCAAAGTCGATATCTTTGGGCTCGCCGCACCCAGGGAGAAGCGAACGTGCATGGCTCGATAAGCTCACACACAGGCCGGCTGGGCCGAACCATCCGCACGCAAGCCGGCGAGGTGCGCGGCCAGCCGCGCGACGAGACCGGCGTGCTCGCGTTCAAGGGTATCCCCTACGCCGCCCCTCCGGTCGGCCCGTTGCGCTGGTGTGCGCCGCAGCCACCGGCGCCGTGGCGCGGGGTACGCGATGCACTCGCCTTTGGCGCGGCAAGTCTGTCCTCGCTCGAAAACGACCCACGGCCGGGACCGCGCGCCGAGGATTGCCTCACGCTCAACGTGTGGACATCAGCACAAGAGGCTGACGAGAAGCGCCCGGTGATGGCCTGGATCCACGGCGGCGGCTTTCAGTTCGGCTCGTCGGCCAATCCCGCCACCGACGGCCGCTTGCTGGCAGCGAAGGGCGTCGTCGTCGTCAGCTTCAACTATCGCCTGGGCATCTTCGGCTTCCTCGCCCATCCCGAGCGCGACGCGGAAGCGCCATCGGGCAATTACGGCCTGCAGGACCAGCTCGCGGCGCTGCGCTGGGTAAAGGCCAATATCGCCGCGTTCGGCGGTGACCCCGACAACGTCACCCTGTTCGGTGAATCCGCCGGCGCGATGGCCGTCGGCCTCTTGATGGCATCGCCGCTCGCGCGCGGGCTGTTCCACAAGGCGATCGCCCAGAGCGGCGCGTTCTGGGATGGCCGCCATGGTCCGTTGCAAACTTACGACGAAGCCCGCGCGCGTGGTCTCGCCTTTGCGCGGCGGCAGGGCGGTGCGTCGATCGCAGCCCTGCGCAGCTTGCCGCCCGAGCAGTTGAATGCAGCCGCGCCCTGGAATTTTGCGCGCGATCACGTCACGCAGGCGTTCTCGCCCAGCATCGATCATCATCTGGTGCCGGAGGTGCCCGCGCGACGCTTTCTGCGCGGCGAGCAGATGCACATCCCGCTGCTCGCGGGCTGGAACGGCGCGGAAGAATTCCCCTTCATCTCGCAAGCGCTTCCGCATCATGAGGCGCAGGCGTTTCGCGCGGCGGCCGAAGCGCTGTTCGGCCCGAACCGGCTGGCGGAGTTTCTCAAGCTCTATCCTGCCGACACCGACGCGCAGGCCAACGCGTCCGCCGCCGCGCTTACCGGCGACATGGTGATCGGCGAGCAGTGCTGGCAGGCGCTGCGTCTGCATCGCAGCCGCACGCGCGCGCCGGTCTACGGCTACCACTTCGTCCACACCTCGCCCTACACACCGATCGCCTCGCACGTGACCGAGATCCCCTTCGTCTTCGGCACACTGACGCCGCAGCGCGTGATCGGCTGCGCTGCGCCGCCTGACGAGGCCGACCGCGCGCTGGCGCGGAGCATGATGCGCTATTGGGTGAACTTCGCGCGATCAGGCGACCCCAATGGATCGGGCCTGCCGCCCTGGCCGGCCTATGACGAGAGCGACGTCGTGCAGATCCTCGGAAACCGCATCGAAGCGCGGCCCAATCCGCACGCGAGGCGCTTCCGCTTCCTCGGCAGCTTCAGGGAAAACGGCGTCCTGCCGATGCGGTGGCGAGCCGACCTGGCGTGCTGACAGGGCCGGCCTGTTCCGCAGCCGGAGTTTTCCACATGAGGCGTCACCTCATCGTGAAACTTTCATCTCGATCGATGTTGTTCAGACTCTGGTAACCCAACGCCGCCACTCTCCCTGCAGTCCTGTTGCGTTGGAGTACCCAAAAAGTGCTGAATTTTGACGAGCTGCGTGAACTCGCAGCCGATGTTCGCGTATTTGTCGATGTCGCCGAAGACAAGGCCGCGGCGCTCAAAACCGTCATCGCGGCCTACGATGTCGTGCTGGCGATCTTCCCGTCCGGAGATGGCATGGGCCTGCACGTCATCAAGGGCAAAGAGATCCTGGACGGAATCGCAAAGTCGCGCAGCCACGCGACCTACAGCCACACGGCAATCGCGGTTCCAGATCTCGAGCATGCCGAAGTGCTGAAGTATCTGACGGCGCCGGCCGAGCAGCGGATCGCGGCCTAACCGGCAAGCGCGCGACAGCGAGCGATCGTCGCTGGCGGTCGCTCTTCAATGCCCCCACAGGGCGACGGCGAAGCCGATCGCGAGAATGCCGAGGCCGATGATGACGCCAGCGGCTTCGGCGGCGTTGTCGACGCCGAACAGTTTGACGATGGCGGTCCCAACCAGATTGAGGACCAGTTCGAAGACGAAGCCGAGCAAGGCGTCGAGCATGGCCGCTCACTCCGCCTTGCCTGAGGTCATGACGTGCAACGCCTCGCCGGTCGTGCCGCCCACCAGATTTCGTTTGAACCAGCTCACGGCGAAGGACCCCTGTTTTCAACCGTTGGTCGTCGCGAGCCTCGTGCGGGTTCGGACCCGGCCATTTGCTTTGTGACGACGGTCACAGCAGGCCAGCCCTCGTCGACGTACTCCTGCGATCACAGGTGCAAGGGGAGCACGCTGCCCGTCGACGGCGGAATGGTCCGCCGCCCGATCTCATCAGGAGAGAACCATGCAGAACAGTGATCACGCACGTGAGGGAATGATCGAGCTGACAGATGCCGAGCTCGAGTCGATTGTCGGCGGGAACTGGCTGGGCGATGCCTTCCGCGCCATCGGCAACGCCATCGTCCATGCCGTCGAGTGGGTCGGCGGCGTCATCGCCGGCGGCTTGCGCGGCCCCGGCTGTTTTCCCGGCCCGTTCGGTCCGGGATCAGGACCGGGCCTGCCGCCGCTGTGATGTCGTTCTTTCTGGCATCGCCACGACAATTGGAGGCCGCCGCGTTGGCGGCCTCTTTGTTTGGCGAGCTGTTTTGCCGCGCGGCGGCACTGGCGCGGGCCACAGGGCCGATCACGCTGGCGGCTTGTGCTTCCGCCGCAGTCCGATGCGCGTGCCGGGAAGACGGAGTCCGAGCTCGATGGCGCGCGACCTGATCGACGCGATCGGCCGCTTCAGCTTCACGATCATCAAGGTCAGGCTCTTTCCGGTTTCACACATGGTGCGAAGCAGCCGGTCGTCGTCGTCCGACCAGCGTTCGTGGTGATAGGTGCGGGCAGCCATGTTCAGCGCCTCTGAGGCCAGTGAGGCAGGGCCAGCGCGTGGGGAATAAGAAGGGCCCGGTCCGGGGCTGTTGGCCGGGTCAGTTGAAGGGCGGCTTGTAACGCTGCCGCCTGGTGCAGAGATAGTTCGGGCGCCTCATGTTTCAATCGCTTTTACGGATTTGTAATCGCGCGCGCACCTGCACGCGCGTCCGCACCTGTTGCAATGATGACGGCGATATCGCGAACGCTGGTCGACGCTAAGGCACGTCGCTCCGATGCGGCCGGCCGATGGAGTGCGGCTTGTTCAGAAAATAATCGCGGTTGCCCGTTGCGGCTTCGGCGTACTGGTCGATGGCAACGATGATGGCCTGGACGTGCGCATAGCACCATCCTTCACGCGTCGCCTTGAGCCGGACATCGTGGAGCGCCGCGAGGAAGGGCGAAAGTTCAGGCTCGTCGCTAAAATACCTGAGAGGCTCCTTCACCGATTCCGTCCTCCGAACACCCTGCCCTTGCGAGGCGGCTCCGCGCCGTTCAGCGCGTCTCGCTGCGCACAGAGGGTCTCGATCCTGGCGTGCATCCGCGACAGCAACGCTTCGGCCGAAGCCGTCCCGATCCCCGCCCGCTGCAGCGTCAGGATGTCCTTCCGTTTCCGCCCTAGCTGGCCCCGCATGGTCTCGATCTCGCGCCTGAGCTGGTTCAGGTCCGGCATGTTCCGCCTCGTCCTGTGAAGATGACCACATGAGAACAAAAACGGAACGAAGAGTCGAGTCCGACGTTGGTCGGAAAAGCAGATTTGTCAGGAAAGGAGAGGTCATGGCTGACAACACGCAGAAGGATCCGAAGGACTGGGTGTCCGGCGATGATCCGATGACCGGCGCGCAGGAATCCTATCTCACCACCCTCGCCGAGCAGGCCCACAAGCCTGTTCCCAACGACGAGCTGAAGCACAAGCTGACGAAAGCCGAGGCTTCCGAACTGATCAACAAGATGAAGCACGAGGCCGGTCTGGAACGCACGCCCCGCCGCAGAGTTGGCCGTGCATGACGACAGAATCCCTCGAGCACCAGGCCCACCGGGCCGAAGCCCTCGCCGCACAAACCGCCGACGAGGAGGTCAAGCAAAACCTCCTCGCGGCGGCGCGCGAGTATCGACGCCGGCTCAAGTCGGAGCCGTTCGAGCCGAAGGCGGAATGGGATCTGCCGAAAGAGATTTCCTGACCCGCCGCGCCGCAGGGCAAAGCGGAGGTATCGCGAGGAAGCCGACATGAGAGACGACCGCACCGGAAACGAGCCCGCGCCGCTGGTGCTGTTCGGCGTCGCCATCATTCCGGTGTTCGCGGTGCTCGCGTGGTTCGCCTTCAGCTAATGATCGTCGCCGCGCTGCCGTTTATCGCCACATCGTGGGCGCGCTCTTCAGCGCATCGATCCCCGCTTCCCTGATATTGTCAGGCGTAGCATCGCGACCCGCCGCCGCGAGGATCTGCGCCGCGACGTGCGCGCGCGTCCCGGTCTGATACTGATCGATCTGTTCGCAGACCTCGTCCAAAATGCTGCGCAGCAAGGCTCTGGTATCGGCATCAAACATGAGAACGCCCCTCAACCTGAAAGGCGCAACATCGCGGCTGCGCAGAGTTCCGGCATTCACACTGGTTAACGCGCGCGATGAAATCGATGCTGCAGAAGCTAAGGCTCGCCGATCCTGGCCGAGCCAATGTCGATCTCGTTCCCAAGGGCGACCGTTCACCGAAGTTCAAGCTTCTTGCCCTAGTCTGGAGTGCTGCCTGGGGATCATCAGCGGGGGCTTGATGAGTGAGGGAGAACAACGCAAGGACAGGCGCGTCGCGTTCGAGCGGCCCATCGACGCGCGCGTCATGGCGATCGACGGTACATGGCAGCGCGCCTGCCGGATCCACGACGTCTCTGAAATGGGCGCGAAGCTGGTGATCGACGGCGCGGTGACGGATATCGGCCAGAAGGAGTTTTTCCTGGTGCTGTCCCCCATTGGCCTCGCCTACCGGCACTGCGAGCTCGCCTGGATCAACGGCGAGTTCATCGGCGTTCAGTTCATCAATCGCGGCAGGGCCGCGAAGCGAGCGCGCCGAGGCGAGACGCTGGTGAAGTAGCAGGCTGATCGCGCGCGCTGCAGCGCGGGCCATCTCATGTGCGGAACGACCATGATTGTGCGGCGAGCTCGATCCCTGTTCGGCGGCCCGGCGCGTAGCGTCCACTGAGTGTCACCGAATTCTATTCGATCGACTTCATGTGCAAGGGCGAACGGCAAGAGCGGTTGAAAGCCTGGGCCGCTGGACTGCGCCTGTCGAACAAGACAAGATGGTTTCAATGTCGGTGCAGCAGATCGCCCAGCGGCCAGCGTGAGTGACGTGCACCGCAATAAAATTCAGAAAACGGCAGGGAAGAACGATGCGGCGAAAGAGACATGTGGTGCTAGATGCTGCGATGGCTTGCCCGGCTCTCATCGCGGCCATCATGGTCATTGCGATCTCGCCGGCAAGCGCCGACGATTCAGCCAACATACCGCCCGCGCTCAAATGCGCCGACTTGACCGGCTGGAAGATGCCGGGATCGACGGCGACAGTCACCAAGGCCGAGGAAGTGCCCGAAGCGCCGCCGGGGACCGTGCAGCCGTCGCCGCCGGCGCCGGGCACCGTGTCGGTGGCGCTGCCGCCGAACTGCCGCGCGGATGGCGTGATCGATCAGCGCGTGGGCGTCGAGGGCAAGTCTTACGCGATCGGCTTTGCCGTCGCCCTGCCCGATCGCTGGAACGGCCGGTTCTTGTTTCAGGGCGGCGGCGGCTTGAACGGCACGATCCGGCCGCCGCTGGGTTACCAGGCGGCCGGAGAGGTGCCGGCGCTGGCGCGCGGCTTTGCCGTGGTCTCGACCGATAGCGGTCATCAGGGCGCGGTGTTCGATGCCTCGTTCCTCAGGGACCAGGAAGCGGCGCTCAACTTCGCCACTGCGTCCGTCGGCAAGGTGACTGATGCCGCCAAGGCGATCGTCGCGCATTACTATGGCCAGCCCGCAAAACGATCCTATTTCACGGGATGCTCGACCGGCGGCCGCGAAGGCATGCTGGCATCGGCGCGCTATCCCGAACAATTCGACGGCATCGTTTCAGGCGCACCTGCGATGCGCACCGGCAATTCCAATATCGGTCTCGCCTGGGCGAACGCTGCCTTCAGCCAGATCGCGCCGAAAGATGCGTCCGGCAAGCCGGAGCCTGCCAAGGCTTTTTCCGCTGATGAGCGCAAGCTGATCACCAACGCGATCCTCGAGGCCTGCGACGCCAAGGACGGCATCAAGGATGGCCTGATCTTCGACGCCAAGGCCTGTCAATTCGACCCAGCGGTGCTCACCTGCAAGGGCGACAAGACCGACACCTGCCTGCCGCCGCCGCAGGTCGATGCCCTCAAGAAAGCTTTTGCCGGACCGAAGAATTCACGCGGCACGCAGGTCTACCCGCCGTACCCGTGGGACAGCGGCGTGGCCGCCGAAGGCGTTGCCATTCCCGGGATCCTGACCACAGGGGCGCGCAGTCCGGTCGGACCGCCTGTCTGGGAAAGCATCAACGTCGATCAACTCGAAGACCGCGTCAACGCGAGCGGGATGGATCGCCTCGCCAACACCGCCTACTGGACCAACCTGTCGAGCTACTTCGGCCATGGCGGCAAGCTGCTGTTTTACCACGGTGCGAGCGATCCCTGGTTCTCGGCCAACGACACTGTGAATTATTACGAGCGCATGGCGGCGGATTCCGGCGGCATGGAGAAGGTGCGGGAGACGTCGAGCCGCGCCTTCCTGGTGCCCGGCATGGGTCACTGCTCGAGCGGCGCAACGCTCGATCATTTCGATCTGCTCAGCGCCGTCGTGACCTGGGTGGAAGACGGCAAGGCGCCCGATGTGGTGGTCGCGACGGGACCAGCCTTCCCCGGCCGCAGCCGCCCGCTCTGCGCCTATCCGCGACATGCACAGTACAAGGGCCAAGGCGATCCGGAGAGCGCGGAGAATTTTGAGTGCAGGTAGGGAGATTACTGAAACTCTCGTATCTCACTTCAGGATGCAGTCCAGAACTGTCACCTCAATTCTCGAATTCAGAAAATCTCTTTGAAAGAGGATGCGACGCTGGATCAGATCACATGGACGCTAAAATACCCGGTATCGAGCAGCCGCTACCTAAGTGAAAATGGCTTATCGAGCTTCGCACGCTGATCAACGGGCGTCGACCACCACTGCAACTCGAGCTGCATCGTGACAAGTTGCCAAAGAATGTTCTCAATCGCCTTCGTTGGATATGTCACAGTCTCTGGCAGCTTGGGCTCAGCCAGCCGTCTCGACACGCCCGGCGCGGGCGGCGCTGTATTTGCCGAAATCTCGGCCTGGAGTGTCTTCTGGATTTCTCGTAGTCGGCGGGCCGCGCCCAGGGCGGCACATTGAAGTTTAGGGACGCTGGCCCGATGAACAGTTTTCACAGCGCGGTCTCCTCACACTGACTTTGACGGCGAGTTTTAACTGCCGGCGAGCAGTAACGCGACCAGTACGCGCGCGTAGTTTAGGCGACGCACTGTAACGCTAGTCCCACCAATTGGCGGATTTGCTGCGCCGGTGCCAACAAGTCTCAGGGCTTCTTTGCATGTTAGCAAAGGATAGCGAACGCTAACGGAGGAGTCCGGCGGCAATCGCACGAGCGACTTCCTCTCGGCTTTCTTCCGCCAAGTAAGCCCGAAACGGGATATCGGTCTGCAGCAAGCTCTGGAAGCTCGTCCCGAGCCGCGCAATGATTTCAATCATGGCGCGGAGCTCATCCATGGTGATCGACTTCTTGCGGCTATGCACTCGCAGGTGAGCGATATCCAGATTACGGAAATGCTTCAGTCTCCCGTGCACTGTCCAATCGATTGAGCGATAGACCTCGAGAAACTCGGCGATGCGTGACGGACGCTCGTCAAGAAGGTCTTCACCTCGCCGCCCCTCGATAGCCGTTAAGAGTTCGGCCTGTGTCTCGGGCTCCTTCAGCCCATGATAAACCGCCTGGAAGCTGACGGCTTCTTCACTTCCATCAAGCAATATTTCTACCCGCGTGAGAGCCATTGTCATGGCATCACGCTGCAGGACAGCAATGGGATGCCGCCAGGCGCCGCCTGGGTCGAATCGGCTCAACAGATGTTCGTCAGCCCATCGGACGCACCAAAAGACCATAAACAGCGTGTGGCGACTGTCAGAAGTCGCTCCGCATTCTCCATGATGAACGTGGCATTGACCATCGAAGCTACATCTTGAGAGCTGCTGTAAGGTAAGCCACGATTATGTGAATAGTAAGAGCGGCTACTTGGCCGATGGCCGCACCAGCGGGCCCACATCGCCGCTCGCGCATTCTTCTTGGACTGTAGATTGAGGGCGTCTGAAAACGGGCCCTGTCCGTCCCAATTGTCAGAGGTATGTGGCGGCAACTTGAGTACTGACGCCTCAAGCCAGATTTTGGCCGCCATCATCGCGCACAAGGCCGAACTCAAATTGAAAATCGCTTCGACCTTGTCCCACTCTGTCATTGCCGTAACCTCTCGGATTTATCCGCGACCTGCATAGGAGGCCGCGTTCTCGTCGTGCAGCTGCGCCCCCTCGATGTACCCGCCCGTCGCGTCGCCCTCCGATGCCGCAACGAATCACGGAGACAGTGCACTAAACTTCTTGTCACGGCCGTACTCGGCAGCTCGGGGCCCCGGCTCGCATCCCGTCAGTTGAGTGCACTACGGTTTGACTGACGTCTAGGGGTATAAGAGCGAACTATTCGTGCCGCTTGTAGCTAAGACCTTCGCTTATCCTTGTCGAACCGGTCGAATTGGCATCGGGCTGTGACCAATTTGGAAAATGAATCCCCGGTTTTGTCGTGGCTATCTCTCGCTTTTCCGCACTTTCTGGAAGAGTGAACAAGTCTTTGTCAGGTGCTCGCGGGGGCGCATTACGAATTTCCGCGTTCACGTACGCGTTTACTTTAAACCTGGTGATGAGAACGAAGAAGATTCCAACAACGAACACGATCACGCCAGGAGCCGCGTCCGACATTTCGGTCTTGAAACCTAATGCAGATGCCGTCCAACTGGTATGCCCGACCGCGCCTGAAAGGCCGAGGATCACTCCCGCTAAAATGCACGCGCCGCCCATGAGCAGGCCGACGATCGAGTAGATGAACTTGTACCTCATTCCGATACGGTGAAGTTCCGGGTCTATATGGCTCATGCAATGCCCCCGTTTATTCATCATAAAGCACAACTAATACTTGAAATTCTGAGGTTGCGCAAAGCCTGTCTGACTTTGTGCTCTTGTTTTTGGGTGGGCCCATGTGTCGGACCTTCCCTTCGGCAAGACCGAAATCGAGCGTACGGGCGTCCAGGCCGGGCGTCAGCGCAGGGAAGTCCTGCAGCTCAAGCCGGCAGGAGTAGCGCCAGCCTCGGCAGAAGCTCTTCTCAGCCGCATGCAAACCAACGTGGATGATCTCGCGACCCAACTGGACAGATGAAGAGGGCGAAAGCATCGCTGCTAGGGCTGTCATTGCAACTACAAGAATTCTCGCCAATCCTCAAAGCGGCCACTATTAAACGCTCGCACAAAGCGTTGCCACCGCGAGGGAGGAAAAGTGAACTTCTCGTCCCAATCGGACCAGAGCTCCCGCGGAGGTATCAAGTTCTTCGCGACGGATTCGCTCCAATCTCCTGCCCTCATTTTGTTGAGCCCCAGTCGAAATCGATACTTATATCGACCATGAATTCCATTGTATCGTTTGAGGAGCTCTTCGCACAGCATCATGCTAAATGTGATGCAATCATCGACCTGATAGATCAACGCATCGATGTTGTTGCGGAATCGTTGGTCGACGGATTCACCGCCCGGATAGCCAAGATAGAATTGAATGCGCTCAACGTGAGTGGGCGGCTTGTTCTTCTGGAACGCGTCGATCAGCTCGTTGCGAGTCCTAATGGACGCACGGAGATCCTCAGCTGAGGCGTGCATTTGGACTGCAAGAGACATGCACTTCATGTTGACCAGACACTTCTCGATAACTGTCGTCATCAGCCGATCGGTAGGAAGGCTAATCATCGAAAGCGTATTTAGATCTAAGCTCAAATTGAGTGGCGTCTTATTCCAATGCGCGATCATGAAGTCGATCTGGGCGCGATCGAAACGGTCCTTCATGGGCTTGATATGCTGCCCCTTTATCGCGAGCGCGCTGTTTGTGATCGTCTGACTAAGCGAGTACGCGGCGCGAACAGCTTTCAATTCATCAACGATCCGGCGCTTGTGAGCAGCGCGGCTAGTCAGCCAAGCGCCGAAGACTGTGCCCGCGGCGCCTGTGACGAATCCGACGACAGCGGTGCCGCTCCACAACAAATCGATTATCAGGGAGAAAACGCTCTTGGGGGTATCTGCCACCTCTTCCTCAAGCCGGCTTGGGGACCCTCATAGGAAAATTCTATAAATTCCGCAACCGCAGCGCGATGGCTAGGGCATGTTTTGAGGCTAGGCACGGTCGCAACTCCAGCAGGAGCAGTCAACCGGTGGCATGGCTTTTTGATAGCCTGCTAGATGCCCGGCGGCGGAGGGCGATGGAGCTGGATTCGCAGATACCCGTACTTCCGCAGCGATCTAATCCTCACGCACACGTTTCCCCCGCCCCCTGCCCCTGTCTCTTATACACAT